>CALMZT010000470.1 GCA_937870805.1 uncultured Chloroflexota bacterium | reverse complement strand
TTGCGTAAGGTGCGGATTGCATACGGCGTAGGAGGAATTGTAGGGGCAGACGTGCAAACGGAGTTTGCCTGGGTCTGCCACCAGCGGGCGCACACCTAGGTGCGCCCCTACAGACACCTGGTTTTCTCCGCCTTTAATCGTTAAACGGCATAATCCCCTTGTTCAAGGCGTAGATTGCACTACTTGTACCTGTGAGCCAAACAGTATAACCAGTGTACGCATTGGAAACACTGGTGGACTGATGGCTGCTGTCTTGGAGTTGATTGCGCTGCTGATTGTAGATTGGGGTGAGCGTCAGGGAGACGCGCGTCAAAGTCAACGCTTGAAGTCGATTTTCTCCGTCAGCCGTTGGTCGATGTGCGCGGTGGCGTCCATACTCATCCCGAAACTTTTGAGCGCGCGGTAGGTCGCGTCGATGGGCTTGAGTGCCTGCACGTCCGGGCAGGTCGGTATTACAAGTTCTAAGGTCTCTGCAACCAGCCGCCCCTCAAGTTGGTGAATCGCAAAATACAGGCGCATGTATGGATGCATCGCAAGTTCCTTTTATCTCTATTTCCTTGTCAAGACTCCGAATATCAGTGTAAGCTGACAATGGGGTGTGGAAACCTTAAGATTTTACGTTATATAGATGAGGTTAAGGCAAACGTACCCATTTTGAGCTAAAATAAGAAACACAGTAAAATACTGAGAGTGATGCGGTTGAGTTTGTGAACAATGGGTTTGTGCTCTTTAATTAAAAAATAGGCAAACGAGATTCGTAGGGGCGCACCAACGTGTGCGCCCATTATAGGGCAGACACATTGGTCTGCCCCTACGTGGAGGTCCGTATTTAATGGTAAGTTCTAATAGTTTTGACGAGAGAAACCAATTATGCAAAAAATGACCTGTTCCTCCTGCGGCGCGGCGCTGGAGGTACAAAATCAGTTTATTCGTTCAGTGACGTGCAAGTTCTGCGGCTCGACCTATATTGTCAGCGGCAGCGACACCCTTGACCCGGCAGGCAAAATGGCAAGCCTCGCCGACTACCCCTCACGCCTCAACATCGGCGCGCGGGGTGAGATTCGCGGGCGTGGGTTTTCGGTCATTGGTCGCGTGCGCTATGCCTATGCTGAAGGCTTCTGGGAAGAATGGCAGATCGTGTGGGATGATAACGCGCCGCCTGATTGGCTGGAAGAAGACGAAGGCTACTGGACAGTGTACAAGCGTGAGCGTGTGCGCGGCGCTGTTCCGACTTATGACCAGGTGCGCGTTGGACAATCAGTGACGATCAACGGGCGTTCGGTGTTCCTCACAGAGAAGCGTACCGCGCGCGTCGCGGGCAGCGAAGGACAGTTCTCGTCTGTTTTGCCACTGAAGGGCACCTTCGGCTATATTCAAGGCTCATCGAGCGAGAGTCCGGTCAGTATCAACTATTGGGAAGACGAAATTGAGCTTTCGGTTGGCACAGACCTCGAATACAATGAGATTAAAATCAAGCCATGACCACGACAGCCCCTCAACGCCCTATTCTGAAAGAATTAAAATGCCCCTCGTGCGGCGCGCCCGTACAGCAGTTCAGCAGCGACGCACAGACGATTGTGTGTTCCAAGTGCGGCAGCGTGATCGCGCTGGATATGGAAGGTCCCACCGTTACGGGTAAAACTCGTAAACTGCCCACTGCCGTTGTCCCGATTGAAATCGGCGACAAAGGGAGCTTTGATGGTACGGAATTCTTCGTCATTGGGCGCGTGCTCTATCGTGGCTGGGATGATGAAGACAAGTGGGTGTGGGACGAGTGGCTCATGGGCGGCGCGGATGGTCGCCTGCTGTGGCTGTCCTACTCTTCTGACGAAGGTTTCACTCTGTTCAAAAAACTGCGCGTGCGCGAACCCTTCGACGCGCAAACGTCGCTGATGCTGCCAACAGGCGGCGCGAATCAAGTGCGCGTTCATGAGCGCTACCCGGCAGAACTGGCAGGCGCGGAAGGCGAATTGACGTGGCGCGGCAAGCCGGGCGATAAACTGTTCATGGCGGAAGCCTTTGGCAACGGCAAACGCTACAGCGTGCAGCAAACGCCGGATGAACTCGAAATCCATGAGGGCGTGCCGCTGACGAACGCACAGGTCGCCACTGGATTCAAGAAAACGAAGTGGCTGGAGTCGCTCAAGAAATCCGGCAGCCGCGCGAAAACAGTGGGGTTGGTGGCGGTGCTGTGTATCATCTTTGCGCTGGGCGGATTTATCGCGGCAGCGTGGGCGTCTACTACAGGAGAGACTGTACTCAGCCAAACGCTCACCCTCAGCCGCGCGAACCCGACCATCACGATTCCAGTGGAGTTCGATCAAATTGGGCGGGCGTCCATCGTCAGCGTGAGCGCGCAAGGGGCACTGCCGATGCAAAGCGCGATTGATATTGACGTGAGCATCGAATCGCCCGATGGCATGGAAAACGAACTGTTCACGCTCGAATTGTGGCGCGAGAGTGGCACGGACGATGAAGGCTATTGGGAAGAAGCGCAAGCCAGCGCCAGCGATATGTTTGTGCCGTTTCAAACGGGGGAACACACGCTGGAAGTCGCACTTGGCGAAGGCAATCTGGATACGATCAGCGTCGGCATTGACATTCGGCGCAATCATATCCTGCCGCTGTGGTTTATCGTGTATGGTGGCGTGATTGGCGTGATTGGCTTGCTGCTGCTGTTTTCCAGCTTTCGCGGGCAGAAGTAATACGTTTTAAAAGTAGGGGCGCACCAACGTGTGCGCCTGATACAGGGCAGACACATTGGTCTGCCCCTACGAGCCGTCAAATTTTTGAATTG
>CALMZT010000469.1 GCA_937870805.1 uncultured Chloroflexota bacterium | reverse complement strand
CCAGCGCCCACCAGCTTAAAACAATCCCGCCCTCACGAGCTAACCAATTGAACACTAACTCCACGCGAATCTCCCGTTATGAGTTCAGCAGCGCTTCAACATCAATTTCTAAATTATTCAGCACAGCAGAGATGAATTTCTCTTTGAGTTCAAAAACACCCACACGTATGAATTTCTGGTTTTCCAGTCTATGAACTTCGATAAACTTAGCAACGACATCAACCAGCCAATACTCGCGCACACCATAGCGCTCGTATAAATTAAATTTTTTGCCGCGATCTTTCCCCTGTGTGCCGGGTGAAAGCACTTCAATGACCAAATCCGGCGCGCCGTACCAATAGCCATCATCACCCAACTTGCATAAGCTCTCTGTTCCACTCACCCAAAACAAATCTGGCTGTGTGACGTTTTCATCATCGAAATGTACATCCAGCGGCGCGAGACGAAGTTGCCCTCCGACATTCACACGAACTAGATAGCCATAAATTTGTCCTAGCGCTGCTTGATGTGGATCTTTAGGTGCTGGACTCACAATCAACTCCCCGTCAATCAACTCTATCGGCAGATTGCTTTCCGGCAGTTCCATAAACTCTTTTGCCGTCATCCGTGTTTTGGTTGCATCTACCATCGCCGCACCTCTTTACCAACGCCAAATACTGACAACTGTCTACTGAGGACTCTCAACCTGCATCGCCTGCCACTTGCACATCCAACACCGCATCGCGGTTGACGCGATAAATCACACCCAGTCCTTCGCTGTAAACAACTTCCAGCAAGCCCATTTCCACCATGCGATCAAACTTGGTGATACCCCCATCATAGAGCACGTTGCCCAGTTGATCGCGTTCAATGTAACGCGCCCGTTCAAACGCGCTGACAATCACATATTCTACATCGTAATATTGAAGGA
This sequence comes from uncultured Chloroflexota bacterium, assembly GCA_937870805.1. Lineage (GTDB taxonomy): Bacteria > Chloroflexota > Anaerolineae > Aggregatilineales > Phototrophicaceae > JACAER01. Next base: position 1,651 of record CALMZT010000469.1, on the reverse strand, counting down.
TATTCCATGCTTCGATAATGTTGCCCGTCGCATAGAAGGCGTTGACATTCGCGTGCCGCTGATCGACCAAACGCGGCATCGGGTCAATAGAGCGCTGCTGCGTCTGGTGCCAGCGCCAGCCAATGATCGACGGCAGCCCCGTGTAAATGGCGATGCGATTGCCCCACTGGTACTCACTGGCACTCACCCCTTCCATAATCACAGGCGACCCCTGCACATTCTGTTGCAGCCAGCGAATAATGCCGTAATCGTCAGCAAGCGAGAACGTCTGCACATCATACTGGCTGACGACCTCGCTGCGTATCGAGTAGCGCATGTACTCCATGCCATCCAACGTGATCGGCATATCAGGTGCCATACGCTCAATCGCTTTCGCGCGTGTTGCCATAATCGGGTACATCGCCGCCATCGTCACCAGCACCATCATCGTCGCAAACCAGGGCACGCGCACGCTGTTCGACCAATCATCAGAGCTTTGCAGCAAAACCGCGAACGCCACGCCGCCGACAATGCTAAACAACAGCCACGCTTGAATGTAGAATTTGAAAATGGTGTTCTGGCGTCCAATATCGCCCACCAGAACGACAAATTCCACCGCCAGCGTCAAACCCAGCGCTAACCCTGCCAGCGCAAGAATAAAACGCATGACAGTCGATTGTTCGGGACGGAAAAACAATACTGCGACCCACAGCAGAAGCGGCAGCCCAATGAGCACCGCATGATAACCGATTAGTGCCAGGAACACGGTTGCCAGCAGCCCGAACCCCGCCGCCAGCAGCGCGATCATAATCAGCGTGCCTTGTCCACGCAGCGCGCCAACGCGCACACTCCGCAGCCAGCGCGCCGTTTCCCATACCAGCAGGCAGAAGATCAGGAATAGAAACAGCCCATGCACGTCGATGTAAGCCCACAGCACCGTCCTTGCGCCCTGCCACAGTGTCGCACTGTTATAGTTCGACGCAAACCATGTGACATAGGGCAGCGCGGCGATGAACTGGAACAGCACAAAGCCGCCGACGTAGAACAGCAGATGCAGCGCAGAACGTCGTGTCGTGCCCAACCAGAGCATGAAACAGGCTCCCGCCGCCGCACCCAACCCCAACAACACCAATCGTGTGGGACTTGCAACGTTTTCGGTAGGGATTTGCAGCGCCGAGATGATCAACGGAATAAACAACGCAATCGCCAGGAAGCCGCCCACTGCTACAAGGTAAACATATGAGCGCAACCTGTGCTGATCGCGCCAGTGCATCCACCACGCGAAACCTAAGCCCAGCACGCCCAACACCATGTACGTTACCCAATCCCATGTGTTAGTCGCGCGCATGATACCGATGACCAAGCCGCCGAACGCCAAGCCTAAAACGCGCCGCCAACCAAACGGCTGACCACTTAGCAGCAGTTCGTTGAGGATAAACGCCATACCCAAAAACATCAACGGCATCGCAATCATATGTGCGTGCAGATCACCATATAAGAATGTGAAATACGGCATTTCGGCAATCTCATTGTCAATCGTTGGCGTAGCGTCGTCAATCACGCGCGTCGGTGCCCAGAACCAGCGGTTCGTCGGCAGGCTAAGGGGTTCGCCGCGCAGGACGCGCGCGAAGCCGCGCCCGATACTGCCGCTAATTGACGTTGAGTCGCTCAG
>CALMZT010000468.1 GCA_937870805.1 uncultured Chloroflexota bacterium | reverse complement strand
TGACCTCTTAAACAAAACTGACGTTAAATACGTGTTCAAAAGGAAGGATCATGCTCCAGTGAACCGCACTTACGCATCTTTGCCGCAATAACAGCCTCAGACTTTGCAGCACTCAATTGTTTTGCCGCCGCTGCAAATTCACATCATATCGGAGATTTCGAAATTCATATATCTATAAAGAAAAGGCATACTGCATTACGTATATTCTGCGTTAGAAATCCCTTACGACAGCTTCATGCTAAACAAGTTTACTGTTTAGTATTATTGACACATATAAAAGCACAATGATACGATCTGAACAAGTCCCAATTGCAGAGTACGTTACTGTTAAGGATACAAAAATTTTCTAGTAGGAGATCAAAAGATGGGTGGAAATAAAGGTAAGAGCGAACGCGGTTTTGCCGCAATGGATGCCGAAAAGCAGCGCGAAATCGCCAGCAAGGGCGGTAAAGCTGCCCACGAAAAAGGCACAGCCCACGAATTCTCGTCTGAAGAAGCGCGTGAAGCCGGACGCAAGGGCGGCGAAACGGTGAGCAAGGACCGCGAACACATGGCTGAAATCGGACGCAAGGGCGGCGAGGAATCCGGCGGCAATCGTCGTGGTGGCAATAATGATGACGATGATCGCGGCGGTAATCGCGGCGGAAACCGTTAATCGACTTAGATACCTGTCGATACGCATATAGCATCAGAAGTACAGCTATGATCCATGTCGATTATCGGTAGCAGATAAATCAACATGGATACACAACCGAATAACGGCGCGGTGGAACTGCCCAAGAGCATCTCTCCACCGCGTTTGTCATTTTATCTCTTTTTAGCACTTTCGCTCACAAGTTCATTTACCCCTATCCCCAGCCCTTTCCCCATTGCATGGAGAAAGGGAGCCATACGGGAACACATGCCGTTGTAAGTCTCTCTCCACGCAGTGGGGAGAGATTTAGAGAGGGGTGAAAGGCAGCTTTGCCGCGTAATCTTCATCGTTACCAACACTTTATGAGAGGACGCGGCGAACTGCGCCCTCTTGTCGTTTATTGTTAGGCTTCCACTGCTACTGCTTCAGCAGCTTCTTCGACAGGTTGGTAGCGCTCAGAATGGCGCAGCAGCCATAGAGCAGGAGAGAGGATAGTCGCGCTGGCGAGGAATGCCAGTGGTAAACGACGCTCTCCAATCGCGCCCAACGGCGGTCCCCCCACGATTTGCCCGATAGCATCCGTCTGGCTTTGCATCGACAGCACGGTTGCTCGCACATTGGAGTCGATGTGCATGTTTGACCACGTGCCGTACACGGGTCCCGTCAAGCCGCGTGCGATGTTGAAGGCGAAGAATGCCAGCATCGCCACGATAAAACTGCTGGTTAAACCGTAGACGACCAATCCCACGATCATCGTCGCCGTCATCCAGAACAAGCCGCGCCCCATCGCTCTGCCGCTGTTCATGTTGAAACGACGGCGCAGCGCTTCACCTGCGACAATGCCCACTGCCATCTCGGCAATGCCGATCACGCTGAACCAGACAATAGGCGGTAAGTTGACGAACTGCGGCAAGCCGATGTTGTTGATGAGATGGATTTGCCACAGACGATCCCATGCTTCGCTGAACAGCCCGTAGAACAAGCCCACAGCGAGAATGCTCATCAACGCAGGACGCCCACGAATGACGCGCAGCCTGCTGACGAAGGTATCACCAAATTTCTGCCAGGTGTTGCGATCTTCAGAAGGCGTCGGCTTAAAGCCATTTTCAGGCATGAACAGCAGCAGAAACACCCATGTCCCGATGAGGGTGAGCGCACCGACGATAATTGGAATTGCCAGATGGATGCTGCCCAATAGAGCACTCACAGGAATGGCGACGATAGAGACTGCCCGCGCCACCTGACCGGAGCGCACAAAGGCTTCACCTGTACGTTCCTGACCGAGTTCATCCACCATCCACGCATCATACGCGCCGCTGGTGAATGTATAGCCGATGCCCCAAATCACATTTGAGATGAGGATCGCGGCGAAGGTTGGAAACACCCCTGCGACGAGATAGGCGACACCGATCATGAAAACACCGATTATCATTGACAGGCGGCGGCTGTAGACATCGGCAATGATGCCTGTGGGAATTTCAAACAGGAAGATCGTCATTTCCATTGTCGTGCCGACGAGCACCAGTTGCAGCGGCGTCAAGCCTACTACCTGAATTTGATAGATCATCATTGCTGTCCATACGAGGGTATGGGCAAAGTTGTCGAGCGCCGCGCGCGTTAGGTGGACTTTATAGGCATCCATTTTTTGCATATGCACCTCCCAGAAGATTACCAATCGAATCGTGTAGATAGACAACGACCAGGGTCATCTCTGTTTTCGCTTTCAGTTGTTGAGTGTGAATTCAAAGCACCCGCGCGCAGATCAGCGTGGGGTAGGCGGAGGTGTTTTATTTTCGGGACGTGCTGGCACGCCCGTCAGAGGCTTCTGGGGAAGGATTAGATCAGGAAGATGAACTGCCTATCCGTTGCGCTCAACACCCTCGACGATGCTTATGGAGAAAATTGTGATTGCCATAGCCTTGCAACTCCTTGAAAGAGGAAATCAATCTCGTGAGTGTAGCATAAATTTTCATAAGAAAGCAATAGGGCTGTTAAAGGTTCAGCGTATTGGGGTTCGCTGCCCAAACAAAAAAGAGGCAAACGCCTCTTTCGTTCAGGTTCATGGATGCGTTGCGGTTAACGCAGCTTGGAGGATTCGATCTGCATCGTCAGCCTGCCGAGTACGATCATATCGCCGATGGTGACAGGTTCAGGCTTGTTTGGGTGTAAACGCTGCCCATTGATATAGGTGCCGTTGCTGCTGCCCAGATCGGTGATGAACAACGTGCGATTCTTGTACTGCAATGAGGCGTGCGAACGTGAGACGCCGGTTTCTGAACCGCCATAGGGCGTCAGGTCGATGTCGGGATAAACGTTGGCGCGCGTGTCAGTGCGTCCCAGTGTAATCGCAGTGTTTTGCACGAGCAGGAGGCGAATAGGCACACCTTGAATGACCAAGGATACCTGCTTTTGCTTATCGAGTGGCATGGTCTCATCAATTTCGACAGGCCGCCTGGCGTTTTCCACCTCGACAGTGGTGAGAAGCTGAGTCTTGCCAGTACGGATAGACTTGACCAGGTTTTGTAAAGGCATCGTGTCGAAAAATTGTGTATCCATGACCATTTGCTCCGAATTCAATTCAGAATTTATGCAGTACATATTCAATATATGAGCTTTCCTCAATAAAGTAAAGGGGTTGCAAGTAAATATTCCTAAATATTCATTCTATATTAATAAATGGTGAAGGGTTTTAACGAAGATCTGTGCGTAGATGCGTTGAACACTGGAGCTAGTATCCCCTAAAATGGGGACACAGATGAGTGAATAATTAGGGCTTGCCTTTATTCTTTACTTGTCCGATGTGCGCGGGTGATGTCCACAGACTCCGGCGCGACATCGTACTTTGCAAAGATAGCGTGCGCTTCGTCCATCGTTTTGACGACTTTGAATTTGACGCCTTTGCCGAAGGGCAGTTTAGCGATCATGTTTGCGAGCGCCAGCACGAAGTTGGATTGGGTCACAATGATTGCCAAATCAAAACTTTTCGGCACTTTGTCGAGCGATGAACCAAAATTGGAAAGCATATTGTTGGGAAAAAAGCTGCTCTGAGTGTAATCGACAATCAAGTTTACGGTGTGTGGTACGGATTTGACCATCTCGATCCCCTCACTGCGCGCCTGATAGTACTCGTCCCACGTCCATTTGCCGACAAACTCAAATACGGTATACGTTTTTGCCTCATTGCCCCACGAGATATGAACTGCCACAGGTTAACCTTTTACATCGTGATATTCATCTTTTTAGGGTAGCACCAAAAGAATAATGAAAGCATTAAGCTGATGAGTTTTTGCGTGCTTCAATCTTTGCGCGGAATTCCTGCGTAGATGTGCCCATTTCTTTGAGTAGTCGCATATTCTGTTCGTATTCAGCATCGAGTGCTTCTCGATTGTCATAGTAGAACACGATTGCAGCATGAACCTCAGCAGCACTTAGACCGTAGTGCTCCATTACTTCCTCGACGGATTTCTTCTCCCATAAGTGCATCCGCGCGACCATCTTTGCTTCCAGATTCCGTCCGCGTATTCTTGCTTGTCCGTCAATAATTTCGATATGTTTTATGATTTGCATTGGAATTAGTCGTTTTTTCATAGGTCGCTATAATCATCATTTTCATCAGAAAGGAAGCTTATGCAATACAGACAACTCGGACGCACGGATATGCGCGTGGCGACGATCAGCTTTGGTGCGTGGGCGATTGGCAGTGCGTGGGGTCCCGTAGACGATGACACGTCGCTGGCGGCGCTCAATAAAGCTATTGAGATGGGCGTGAATTTTATTGACACCGCAGACGTTTACGGAGACGGACACAGCGAGAAGCTGATTGCCAAGCTAAAGAAAGATCACCCGCGCGACACGATTTACGTGGCGACCAAAGCGGGGCGGCGTTTGCCGAAACAAATCCCCGAAGGCTACTCACGCGAAAACCTGAACACATGGGTTGATCGCAGCCTGCAAAATCTGGAAATGGACGCGCTGGACTTGCTGCAACTGCACTGTCCACCAAGCGCCGTGTATGAGATGTCGGAAGTGTTCGGGATTCTGGACGATCTGGTGACGGCGGGCAAACTGCGCTACTACGGTGTGAGCGTGGAGACGACTGACGAGGCGCTGCGGGCGATTCAGCATCCCAATGTACAGTCGGTGCAGATTATTTTCAACATGTTCCGTCTGAAGCCCGCCGAAGAATTCTTGGATGCGGCGAAAGCGGCGCAGGTCGGCATTCTGGCGCGTGTGCCGTTAGCAAGTGGGTTGCTGACAGGCAAGATGACGCCGAACTCGACGTTTTCAAAGGACGATCATCGCAGCTACAACCGCAACGGTGAATCCTTCGACAAGGGTGAAACGTTCTCAGGCGTGCCGTATGATCGCGCGCTGGAAGCGGTTGAGGAACTAAAGAAGCTGAAGCCCGATGGCATGACGATGACGCAGTTCGCGCTGCGCTGGATATTGATGTTTGACGCCGTGACGTGTGCGATTCCCGGCGCCAAGACTCCCCAGCAGGAAGAAGACAACGCTAGAACCGCCGACCTGCCTGATTTGTCGTCAGAAGTCATGGAGGGAGTCCGGCGTGTGTACGATGAATACGTGCGCGAACTGATTCACAGCCAGTGGTAGGCTTAGAAGTTCACAGTAGTCAGTTATCAGTTTTCAGTTAAATACGCATATCACTCAACTTATCCGTCAATAGTCATGGAGAGAACATTATGCAGTACGTGAGATTGGGACGCACGGGGTTGAAGGTCAGCCGCCTATGCCTGGGAACGATGAACTTTGGTCCGCAGACAACAGAGCCGGACAGCTACGCCATCATGGACAGGGCGCTGGAGTTGGGCTTCAACTTCTTCGATACGGCGGACGTGTACGGCTGGAAGTTGGGCGAAGGCGTCACCGAAAATATTATCGGGCGCTGGTTTGCGCAGGGTGGTGGACGACGCGAAAAAGTCGTGCTGGCGACCAAAGTACACGGCAAGATGGGTGAATGGCCCAATGAGTCGGGGTTATCGGCGTTGCACATCAAGAAGGCGTGCGAAGCCAGTTTGAAACGCCTGAAAACAGATTACATCGACCTGTACCAGATGCATCATGTTCGACGCGATACGCCCTGGGAAGAAATCTGGCAGGCGATGGAACAACTCGTGCGCGAGGGCAAAGTGATCTACGTTGGGAGCAGTAACTTCGCGGGCTGGCATCTCGCACAGGCACAGGAAGCCGCGAAAACTCGGCATTTCATGGGACTGGTGAGCGAACAGAGCTTATACAATTTGAATGATCGGATGATCGAACTGGAAGTGATTCCCGCGTGCGAATACTACGGGCTGGGCTTAATCCCCTGGAGTCCGCTGGCAGGCGGGTTGTTGGGCGGCGTTTTGCAAAAGATCAGCGAGGGACGGCGCGCCAACGAAGACGTACAGAAAGAAATTGAAAAGCATCGCCCGAAACTCGAAGCGTATGAGGCGTTCTGCAAAGAAATCGGGGAAGCGCCTGCGGACGTGGCGCTGGCGTGGATGCTCAAGAACCCGGTTGTGACCTCACCGATCATTGGTCCGCGCACGATGGATCAGTTGAACGGGAGTATGCATGTTCTGGACATTAACCTGACCGATGAGCAGATGAAACGGCTGGACGAGATTTTCCCTGGTCCGGGAGGTCCCGCGCCGGAAGCGTATGCATGGTAGTTGGTTTTTAGTTGTTCGTTTAGAAGGCAAATGGCAGTGTCAGTGGATACTGTCATTTTTTGTCATCCTGACTGTCTGTAGTGAACGTACTGTGACAAGAAAGGGCTAAAAAATTGACTGTGGCTCGGCGTATGTGA
>CALMZT010000467.1 GCA_937870805.1 uncultured Chloroflexota bacterium | reverse complement strand
AGCGAATGGTCTGCTGAGATTGAGAAGGGGATCAAGAATGCCAAATATGTTTTGGTGATTGCAACAGAAAATGCGACACGCAGTACCTATGTTGCTGAAGAGATCCGACTTGCCAACCAGTATGGTGTGCAGATTATCCCCGTCTTTTTTGAAGCCAAACACCTGACTACTTTGAAGCTTGATAAGGTTCAAGGGGTCAGTTTCGGTCAACCGTTTGATACTGCTCTCGAACAGTTGATTGCGACATTGACCAATGTATCGCCTGTGTCTGATCAATTGAGTTATGTCGATTTAAAAGATGTTATTGATGAGGGCACACTAACTTTTGGCGATGCAGAGAAACGCTGGCGAACCGTACTTCCATTTGGCAAAAAACCTAATGCGCCAGTAGGACTCCTCATTGGACGTTCTCAGCGCGGTATGAATGCTTTCCTGGTAGGTAAGCGCGGTAGCGTGCTGACACCACCTAGTGTAGTTCAGGTCTTTTTGCAGTTCACTAATCGAATTAACGAACCGGTTTTCGATACCTATCTGGAATACATTGAGGCACGACCAAATAAGACCTTATGGACAATTCTGATACGGGCACCAATCATCCATGTCGAAGCTGAGGGATATGTTTTTTCGCTGTCTGACAATGATAAGGCAGAGTGGGAAGAAGCTGTACACTTCATCTTGACCGAGGCTCTACCACGCGGGCGTGAGACCTGCCGTCATGTCGAGTTTTATTTGCAGGCTCCAGTCGCACTTGTTATGTCGTTAGGTCTGAAAGAAAAGTTCGATTTTCAATGCGATGTCTACCATTTCAGCCGGGGCAACCCGAAGAAGAAAGTCGATCTTTATCATCTAATCTATACGAAGTCATAAACAGTCGTTCGTTTGCTCCTGTTATATTCCCATTATTTTGAAGAGTTGCTCTCGCTGCTCTTCATCTTCCAGAATTGCTTTCGCACTGAACAGGTATGTGACTGTTCCAGTGCTGAGATTCAGGTCTTCCTTTGCTCGTTCGGTCATTGAAACATCCTGAAGGATTAGAACCGTCACGGAATTCGGATTTTCCTGCCGCGTCCTCTGCAAACTCTTTAGTGCTGCGCCAATACGTTCCAGCACACCTGCCGGGTCAATGCCACCTTTGACTTCAACTGCCACCTGCGGCACATCGTTCTGGTAAATGGCAACATCAGGTTCGTCGGCAAAAACCAATACTCTCCCGTCACCCAGATCAATCCTTGTGGCACTGGCTTCCTCACCAGAGATGATTTCTCGCTCTTGCAGCCGCCGCAAGATAACCTCACGGATTGCTACTTCTGCCGAAGCGCCTTTATTGTTTTGCCACGAACCCTGTGCCTGTGAACCGGCTGCCATGCCGCGCCATAAATCGAACTCTCTTGCGTCAATCTCTTCATCCGCTTCAACCAGTACACTGACAATCCGGTTGAGATGGTGAGCAATGGTGATCGCCATTTCCTCATTCGGGATGGGCTTGCCAGCTTCATAGCTGTCGAGGCTGATGCCGACACGCTTCATCGACTTTTGCGACACCATCGCCAGCATTCGATAATAACCCGCCGAACCATGTACCGTTTGCAGCACGAAAGGATGAGCAAACACCACAACAGGCTTGATGCCCCGATGAATGACCTTATTCCATGCCTGTTCAGAGATATTGAGGTTATCCCAGTTCAAATTTTCGCCGCGCACCTGATCAATCTGGTCGGCAATTTCCAGCAGTTTCCATTCATGCAGTTTACGGTGAAAAAACGCACTCTTGGCGAGCTGGTCGAGCGTCCAGGCTTCAATATGGGCATCGTTAGGTTTCTTTGGCATTACTCGCTCCTGCGCCGCCAAATATAGATACACTTCCGCACTTCTTCACGCCCATGTAAGCCCATCTGCTGACTGCTGTTGCCCTTCCCCGTTGGCAGCACCCAGATCACCTCGACAGCAAATCCCGCCTGTTCTGCGAAGTCGGATAAGATGAGGTCAACCGGGATAATCGCACCACCGTAGCGCACATTGTCATTAACCATCACAAACGGCGCACCCGGTTTGAGAATACGAGCGCACTCAAAGATCACCAACGCCAGCTCGAAGAAGTAGTTTCGCACCATGCGCGGGATGCCGGAGTTGTTGAGCGCCTTCGTGCTTTTTTGCCATTCAAGATAGCTCAAGATAGATTGCAGTTCCTGTTGATGGTCAAAAGCCGCTGATGCCCGAATATACAAATCAGGCTCGAAAACAGCCTGAAGTCCGGTCTTTTCACGATTCTCGACGGTGCAGGATACCATTGCCTGACGCAGTTCACGGATTTCAGTTTCACCCACACCGAGCAGCGCCAGTTCCAGCGCATAAGTGCGGGTATAGTCGTAACGATTGGCATAGGGTGGCGAAGTAATCAGCCCATCAAACGACTCTGTTTCCAGCGTTGGCAGCACATCCAGACACGACCCCCGAAGTACCTCAATTTTCCCCTTGTCGCCTAAGCCATTGAAGAAGCCTGGCAGGAAACCCGATGGCTGAAGGTCAGCGCAGATTTCATCCAACTTGCGGGTGATGGCTTCATCAAAGTCAAAGATTTTGCCCTTGTCGAAAGGTTTGCTGCCCTGTCGCCGCCCGGAGCGGTAATCCCACCGAAGATACTGACCATCTTTGCGGGTGTAGCTAATTTCTTCCAGCACACTCATCACTGCAAAGCGAAGTACCTGCGCTGCCGCGCCTGTTTCCGACTCCAGCGCCGCCAGATAACGATCTAGTGCCTGCTGGGTATCATCAGAAAACGCTCCGCTGGTAATTCGGAGATGGGGAAAAGGGGTGATAGACTGCTCTTGTTTCCAGGGCTGTTCACGCTGCCAGCAATCAATGATAGAACGCAGTGCTGCCGCATCCCCGTTCTGTGCCAGTTTACGGACTTCCATGATTTCACAGCCCACTGGCAGCAGTTCAATGCCTGTCGCATCCAGACCACGCTCACTGGCGACAAATAATGCCGTTCCAGTTCCAGCGAAAGGGTCAAGAATACGCCCTTCATCAAGGTTGAGATGATCCAATAAATGCTGGACAAGCGCCTCGGAGAAGCCTTCTTTATATTTGAACCAGCGGTAGCCGGGTTTATTCTTATTTGCCTGAAAGCTGACAAGCTGGCGGTTCAACTGATGGTTGACCCTGAGCTTATCGGCAAAGCGAGCTTCCAGTGCCGTATTATGTTCTTGAATATTTTCTAAACTGCTTAACATCAATTCGCTCACATTACGATTGGTTATCACGTTCAATTTTACTCGATAAGCACTATCTCCGCCCTACACAGAACAGCGTTCCGCAGCGTTTTGTAAAATTAACGGGCGATTTGCCAAAATTGACGGTCAGATTTGCCAATTTTACACGGGTCAGACGACCTGCCTTTGATAAGCTTATTGCATCGGTAAAACGTGGGCGTACCACACGATGAACAGTCAGCTTTTTGATTCTGGCGGAAAGCTGAATTATTTCAGACACCTTCGCAAGATTACTAACCCAAAACTGGAAAAATTCGGGGGTCGTACAGGGTCAATGTGATACGCTCAAACCACAAGTAAAACGAAGGAGCGCGACTGATGGATAAACCCAATATCCCTACCCTACCTGTTCGACAGCCAATCCGTAAAAACATCTTTGCGATTCGCCTGACGGACAGAGAACGCGCTGAGATCGAGGCGCTAGCGAAACAGCTCAGACTGCCCGACTCATACATGGCGCGGCATTTCATACTGGAAGCGGTGGCGTATCACCGTACTGTTCAGCGAGGAGAACGGGTTGAAGGCGGAACCGACAACCAACGAGTCAAACTCACAACTGAATAAGCAGGAGGGAGTAAATCTGGAAATGGTTTACCGTTCACTGCTGCGAATAGCGTCCCATCTTGAAGTCAAGAAATTGGGTGGAGACGTTGCACACGAGGCTGAAAGGCAGTACACTCAGGGTATG
>CALMZT010000466.1 GCA_937870805.1 uncultured Chloroflexota bacterium | reverse complement strand
CGATGCGTGCCAAACGCTGCGATTTCATATAGGCGATTTCTTTTTCTGTGAACATGATTACATCCCTTCGTGTGTCATTCCAGTGATCCAGATACAAAAGGGACGAACCACCCGGCTCGTCCCTTTGCATTTCGATAGGCTACGATTATTTCGTCATCTGTGAGGCGTCATAGCGCTGGATAGCATCGAGTGCCTGCTCCATCGTATCGACGTAACGGCAACGACTGGTGTACTGCCTCATGCGATAGGTGCGGTCCACAATCTCGATGAGTGGACGCAAAATGACGTGTTTGCTCAACAGCACCGTCAAGTCTTCATTGGGATGTGAGTAGTCCATCAGCCTTTTGCCCGACAGCAAGGCGTTACCACGCGGGACACGCGACCTGACCTGCCGCAAGTCAAAGATGCTGTGCGCTTTGTGTGTAATGTCATTCAGCCAAACATGCTGCATTTCGATGACGTTGATTAACTCGTCCCACGACATTGCCTGCCCGCTGACCTCAATGAGCATGATGGTCTGCTCGGCATTGTACCATGAGAATTTCGCTTCCATTGCCCCTTTCTTGAACCTTCAATTCTACTGTAGAGACCTCTTGAGTCACGATCATCAGAGTTAGTAACGCGCGTTACTAAAACAAATTCAAATGTACACCTATTTTTGAATAGTGATTGTCAGGACTTGTAAAAAACTAATAAAAAACAGCTTTTTCTGCGGCTTTGTAATTGACGTGTAATGTTGCGAAGGCGTTAGACATAAGGTGCTTGATTTCTCTTGCAAAACCTCACCCTAAATCCCTCTCCCCTGCGGAAACGTGGCTGGTTGCGAACGTGTGTGGCGGGAGAGGGACTTTAGACTCGCCTCAGTGGGTAGATTTGCCAGGACACGAGGGAAAAGTTTGAGTTACAACCTCCTACCCTTTCTCGTTGTGTCGCTCATTGGAGAAAGAGTAGGAGAAAAACAGAGACATCACTATGCGCGGAGTTTTGCGCCGAGTTCGCGTTCGGCGGCGCGCACAATCTGGCTGTGGACTTTGGCGACTTCCCTATCGGTGAGCGTGTGGTCGTCGGTCTGATAGGTCAGGCTGTAGGCGAGGTTTTTATGCCCTGCGGGAATCGGGTCGCCGTGATAGACATCAAACAGGCGCACATCCTTCAGCAGTTCACCACCTGCTTTACGAATGACGGCTTCTACGGCGGCGGCAGGGGTCTGGTCGGTGACAACGAGGGCGATGTCTTGCAGCACAGGCGGCAGCGTCGGCAGTGGTATCACTGGATAATTTTCCTGCGTGCTGTTGAGAAGCACTTCGAGATCGAGTTCTGCCAGGAGTATCGGCGAATCTGTCAGATCGAACTCGCGGGCGATGATCGGATGCAGTTCACCAAAGACACCTGCTGCATTGCCGTTGATGATTAACTGTGCGGAACGTCCCGGATGGAACGTCGGCTGATTGGCACGGCTGTAGCTGGCGTTATGAACCTGTAAGCCTTCCAGCAGTTTTTCAACCACGCCTTTGAGATCGAAGAACTCGACGTTTTCCGCGCCATCATTCCCTGTCCAATCCGTGACGCGGCGCGGTCCCGTCATCAAAATGCCGAGGCGGCGCGGCTCGTCAGGCAGTTTCTGCCCATCACGCGGCAGATAAACGCTGCCGATCTCGAAAATTTGCTGGCGGCGAGTGAAGCGCGCGTTCTTCTGAGCCGTTTCCAACAAATTAGCTAACACCGTATGACGCATCACCGTTTTGTCAGAGGTCATGGGATTCGCCAAGATGATATAAGGCATCTCCCCGAACGGCGATTTCATGCCGGGGGGCAGCAAGCGCGCTTCTGCTTCGGGCGTGGTCAGACGATAGCTCACGACTTCGCGCAAGCCTAACGCGACTAACAAATCACGTGCCCGTTCCTCACGCACGAGTTCGACATTCGTCCACTGCGGCGGCATAGCATCGGCGATGATCGTGTCGGGCAGGTTGTCGTAGCCGATGATACGCCCGATCTCTTCAATCAAGTCGGCTTCACCTACAACACCTGTGCCGATGTCGAGACGGTGATCGGGAACCGTTGCCAACAGTAAATCCGTGCCGCGAATCACATCGAATTCGAGGCTGGTGAGGATTGCCGCAGCGCGCCCGATTTCCACGTCTACGCCTAAGATGCGGCGCACTTCATTCATATGCAGTTCGACCTGCGGACGTTCCAACGACTGTGGGTAAATGTCGATGATGCCTTTTGCTACCATGCCGCCGCCTGTGATACGCATGAGTTCTGCGCCGCGCTTGCTGCCCAACGGCGACTGTGAAGGATGGACGCCGCGACTGAAGCGCAAGCCCGCGTCGGTTTGTACCTTTTGCGTTTGCATCGTGCGGCGGATGTTGATGAAGTTCCAGTTCGCTGCTTCCAGCAGCACATTTTTGGTATCGTCGGTGATTTCGGTTTCCGCGCCGCCGATGACGCCGCCGAGTCCCAATGGACCCGCGCTATCGGTCACAAGGATATTGTGCGGCTCCAGCGGGCGTTTCACATCGTCGAGCGTTTCCAGCGTTTCACCGGGATTGGGCAAACGTGTGATGAGCGTCGGGGGTTTGCCTCCCGCGCGTTCGACCAGCTTGTCGTAGTCGTAGGCGTGCAGCGGTTGCCCGATTTCAAACGTGATGTAGTTGGTGATATCGACGATGTTGTTGATGGGACGCTGCCCGACCAACTGCAAACGGCGCTGCATCCATTCCGGCGAAGGCTTGATGGTGACACCTGTGATGAGCGTCGCCGTGAAACGCGGGTTGAGTTCTGCGTTGCGGATTTCAATGTGTGCCTTGCCGTCAATCGGTTCACCTTCCATGAGCGCGTCGAACGATGGTGGACGCACCTGCTTGCCCAACAGCGCCGCGACCTCACGCGCGACGCCAAGCACACTGTAGCAGCGCGCTAAATTGGGGGTGAGCGCAATGTCGAGCAGCACGTCGCCCATCACATCTTGCAGCGGCGTGCCCGCCGCGAAGGGGTTGCCCTGTAGATCGCGCGGCTGCTCGTGCATCAGAATCACGCCTTCGTGCGAATTCGATAAGCCAAGTTCTTTTTCTGAGCAGACCATGCTTTTGTTAGGGATGCCGCGCAGCGCCTTTTCCTTGAGAATCATGCGCCTGGGCGTGTCGCTGTGCCCGTCCCACACTTCCGCGCCTTCTGCGGCGAAGGCTGTCCATAGGGGTGATGACAGCACTCCTTTGTCTTTGTACTCGAACAGGTTGGGCGCGCCCGTGACGCACTGCTCAATGTGCTGACCTGTATCGACCATCGCGAGTACAAGTTTATCGGCGTTAGGGTGGGCTTTGACCTCAAGGATTTTGCCGAGCAAAAGTTTCTCCCGATCCCAAACGAGGTGATCGGAGGGCGGATAGAAGGTCCCTTCGACGTGCGTGTAAGGTACCCCCAGGTACTCAATCGCCTCGACCTCCAGACCCGCCAAAGTTAACCTTTCGGCAAGTAATTCAACAGGCACATCGATGTCTACAAATTCTTTGAGCCAAGACAGCGGTATTATCATGTTTGGAGTTCCTTCGTTATTGGTTATTCGTTTTAGAGTTCAGTTATCAGTCAAATCGGTTTCGATTTGTGGCAGGATAATCGCGGCGATGGTGCGCGCGATCATTTCGTTTCCCGGTGGCAGCAGATGGTTCGAGTCGATGAACATCTCGCCTTCTGGTATACTCACCCAGTCATTGACTGTCGCCACCGAATAAAAGTTATCATCAGGATTTTCGGCAATCGGCATGATACGCTGAAAGACAGCACTGTAAATCTGGGTGTCGGCATCGCTTAACAGGCTAAGCTGTTCCGCTTCATGTGCTGTTAAGGGCTTGCCAGAGTTGATAATCTCCGGCTGCCAGAGAAACACCGCCTGCACCCCATAGGCATCAGCGACAGATTGAGTGATACGTATGTTTTCCTGAACCATCGCCACGACTTGCGCATCCAAGTCAGGATTTTGGGTCAACACTTCAGCAGCGGGCGTTGGTTGACTGGTCACCATATTATTGACAATGTAAAAATTGGCGCGCAGCACTTCGATAAACGGATTCGTGTTGCGATT
>CALMZT010000465.1 GCA_937870805.1 uncultured Chloroflexota bacterium | reverse complement strand
ATAGACGAAGCTGTTTTCCAGCGTTTCGGCAGCCAGTTCGCCATTCGACGGCGGCGTCACCGGGTCAAACTGTCCGGTCATCACCAGCGTCGGAATATCGCTTTCGACAGGCTGGTTTTCAATGTCGCCTGCCGGGTCTGCTGTCCAGTCGGCGCAGGTATCGAAATACGCCTCGACTTCCAAAAAGCCCTCAGTTGACATGAATTCAGCGAGTTCTGGATTGTCTTCATACTCCGCGATAATGTCATCAGGGTTGTTGAACTGTTCCTCGTCGTGGCAGCGCACCGAATAATACGCGCCGACGCTCACATTACTGTCCTGAATATAGCCGTTAATCCACGCGACTAGTTCATAGTCACCCTGCGAAGCGTTGTAAATCATCTGTGGAATCAGCGCGGGGACACTGTAGAGCGAACTGAAAATCGTGCTAAACAGTTGATCGCCATCCAGCAGCATATCCATCGTCTCTTGCGAGGAGTCCAGCGTGATTTCGATGATTTGTGGATCGTCTTCCAGTTCCTGTGCCGTTTCGTACAGCAGTTCCTCAAGATCAGGATAGGCTTCGCTGCATATATCGTCATCAGCGCAGGCATCGAACAGCGTTTGGAATGATTGAGCGTAGACCTCTGGGCGTCCGATACCGCTGTCGTTCGCCTGCACAGGCACAACGGCGTCGATAATCACGCTGCGGATCCCTTCGGGATGGTCACGCATGATGGTCAGCGCAATACGTGTACCATACGAAATCCCCAGCAGGTTCACTTCGTCGTAGTCCAGCGCCTCGCGCAGATCGGCAATGTCTGATGCCATCTCCGCGCTGTTGAATGAGTCGAGGTTAATGTCGTCATCTACGAGACGATCATAGCAATCATTGACCGCACCATAGTAGCCGTCTATCGCGTCCTCGTCAGACAGTTCATCATCCAGTGTATCCAACGTGAACTCGGTCACTTCATCACAGAACAGCGACGGCTCAGAAAAACCGGTGCCGCGCTGGTCAAGTAGAATCACGTCGCGGTCTTGCGCATAAACCTCAAACGCGCTGCCGACCCAGTTCTCGCCCCAACCTTCCAGCGAAGGACCGCCAGGACCGCCATCGAGGTAAATCAGCGGATCAGGTTGAGGGTCACGGCTGGTGGAACGGAAAATCGCCACCGCTAGGCGAATCTCCGGGCTGTCTTCGTCTTTGTGCGTTTCACGCGTGACCAGCCAGCCACAGTCGACTGCGGTCCCTTCAGGTTTCTTAAAGGGACAGCGATCTTCTTCAAAACGCGGCACATCGTCCTGCGCGCGCGCAGGTGCCAGCGCCACGACGAGCAGCACACTGAACAATAGGGCAATTCGGAATAAACGCAGCATTAGAACTAGTCCTTGAATAGTTTGCAGTGCATGGTTATAGTTTGCCTTGTGAGACGTTCTCACAAGACAGAATAGACGGTTGTCTCATTGGCGCAAGCCTCTCTTACAAACACGACGCAACATCTGTGTCTGTGCAAAATGAGGCAGACGAAATCCGAAACGTGTGAGTCGGTGCGCTTTTGCGCGTACAACATTGCGCAATTTGGATTGGCGGGGAATTATGGACTCCGTTCGCTAACAAGTTCAGAATGTCAAAGTTCTGGATAACCATACTCTTTTCCTCGACCTACATACAACGCATTTCATCGTTGCGCCTATAGTACATCGAAATGTACGAAACGCGCACTAAAATCGGATGTATCACGATTATGTGCGACGTGGAAAGCGTTCTTAACAACTGTTGAAATGGGAAACCATATTCAACCTGTTATTCCATTAACAGTACCCTACGTGGTCGGCGGCAAGGTAACGAACCGTCTAATAGCCCACGAACAATGTATCCCGCAGCCAAATGGCTGTCATCAGGACCGTGAGGGGATGATGGTTTTGCAAGCACAATGCGAATAGGGGCTAGGGTTGGATGGTATGGCGAGCAGATGCAAATTCTCAATAAACGCCGTAAGGTACGACAAGCTAAAAGTGCTGATAAGCTTGAACCAAAAGGTGTGTAGCTGGCACAAGGGCTGGAATCTCCCCTGTCATGGACATGAAGCTACCGGCGAATAGAGAGCGACCTAACCCGTCCTGTTGTTATGAACGAACACGGTAAGCCCGTAACTCTCCCTGAATTGGGAAGGAAACCGCAAGGTGTACCGATGGAGTTGCGGGTAGAGGAAGATGGAAAAAGCGAATGCCAACCTGTAATGGGTTGGATAGGGATTGCGGTAATCATGCCAACATCATCCCACGCGAAAGCGGGCAGACTTCCAT
>CALMZT010000464.1 GCA_937870805.1 uncultured Chloroflexota bacterium | reverse complement strand
AAAGGCTTGGACTTACTCATCGGCAACGATATTTCTGCTGCCGACGCGGGCTTCGACGTGGACACCAACCGCGCACTCATCATCGACAAGGGCGGCGGTCAGGAAGTCCTCGCGCTGGCAAGCAAAGCGATCATCTCTGAAGCAATTCTTGTGCGTGTCGGCGATTTGCTGTTATCTCACTAATGCGTAATCAACTGCTGACAAAGGGGTGGTTGCCCCTCATTCTCACCGTGACGCTGCTGATGCGCCTGCCGTATGTGACGACAGCCGGACACTCCTACGACCTGAGAGAGCTTGGGTCGTGGGGTGAAGGTATCGTGCAGCAGGGCTTATTTAGCGTCTACTACAACGTGCCGGGTGCTAATTACCCCCCCGTTTATGTGGTCATGCTCGGCGTGGCGGCTTCGCTGTGGCAGAATACAGCTTACATGACACCGTTGCTGAAGCTGTTTCCGGTGCTGTGCGAGACGCTGATGATCCTTGCTATCGCCGTGTGGCTTTCGCCTGAAAAGCGTTGGCGCTGGATCGTTCCGTTATGCTTAGCGCTCAATCCTGACATCATCGCCACCACTGCCTTATGGGGACAAGCCGAGTCGGTGATGACCCTGTTTCTCGTGCTGGCGTTGATCGCGTTGAACCGTGATAAACCGCTGCTGGTAGGCGTCTTCTACGCGCTGGCGCTGCTCACCAAATTCCAGAGCGTCGTGCTCGTGCCGCTGCTGGTCATTCTGATGTTCCGCCGTTATGGCTGGCGTGCGCTGCTTGCTTCTGCTGTCATTTGTTTCCTCATCATGGTTGCGGTCATGCTGCCTTTTATCAACGGCAGCGGTTGGGACGCCGCGATGCGTCACTACATCAGCGCCTGGTATCCACAGCCGACGACGTTGAACGCCTTCAATGTGTGGTATTGGATTACGCCGCCGATCGTAGGCGATCTGTGGTCGACTCCCGCTGGGTCAGTGATGGAGACGCAGCCTTTCTGGAATGGCATCACGTATCGTCACTTAGGCTTGGCGATGGTGAGCCTGTACACGCTGCTGATTTGCGTGTCAATGTGGCGGCAGTATCAGCAAAAACGTGAGTTCCTGTGGGCGGCGGCGTTATACATGGGCTTCTTCATGCTGGCGACCAAAATGCACGAGCGCTATGTGTATCCCGCCGTCATTTTCGCCATCATCGGAGTTGCTCAAGACCGCCGCCTGTGGTTCGCCGCGCTGGGCTTGAGTCTCACCTACCTCTTCAATGTGACTTACACGTTAGATGCCCATTTCGTCTGGCTAGGGCTGCCGATGCTGCGGCTGCTGCCCGGCACGCTGCTCAACGCGATGATTCTGTTGAACGTCGCGGTGCTGCTGGAAATGGCGCGCGTGCTGTTCCCAGAGTCCCGCATACGTTTGCTGAACGTGAGTGCGCGGGCGTTTGCCACAATCACTGTCGCTGCGATGCTGCTGTTGATTATCGCACCATCGTATACTGCGCTGCCTGCCGATGCCGTGCCTACCAATGTGCAGTTTGGCAACGGACTCACGCTGGAAGGCTACCAGCAAACGCCTTCTGCGCTGACGCTTTACTGGCGTGTGAGTGATGAAATCCCCGAAGACATCTACATTGTGCAGCTCTTTACCTCGGAGTTCGGCACGTTCCGTCTGCTGTACGGCGAAGTCTTACAACCCAACAACCTGTGGCTGCATCTGTCGTGGGTTGGCAGACAGTTGACCTCGACCTATCCGGTGGCGTCGATAGAGACGCCGCTGTACGTCAAGTTCTACAATGTCGATCAGTCATGGAGCAGCGAAGTATTGCCCATCAGGAGTTCAACGCCATGATTACCATGCCGACGCTGGAACAACTCGCCGCGCTGCCGCAGCACCTGCGCAAAACCATCCCGCCTGAGTACAAGGACGCGATGGGACACATGAACATTCGCTGGTACATGGCGCTGTACGACGACGCGGAATGGGACTTCTTCGCCTCGTTCGGCATGGACAACGACTACTACCAAAGGGAACACAGCGGCGCGTTCTCATTGCAGCAGTTCGTGCGCTACCTGGCTGAAGTCCACATTGGCGATACGGTGGTGGTACGGATGCGGATGCTGGAACGCAGCGCCAAACGCATCCACTACGTCAACTTCATGGTCAACGAGACGCACAGGGTACTTGCGTCTGCGATGGAGGTGCTGGTGACGCACGCCGACCTGGAGGCGCGCCGCACGTCACCGTTCCCAACGGACATCGCGGCACAGATCGACGCCCTGATTGCACAGCATAGCGCTCTGGGATGGGACGCGCCCTTGTGTGGCGCAATTAAGGTCTAGTATTGCCGCCAACCGTCAAGATTATTTTTTGGCGGCTGGCGAGGCTGTTGGTGCCATGAGCGGGGATGGTATGGCAGGAAGTGTGCCTGCTGCTGCCGCCATCGGA
>CALMZT010000463.1 GCA_937870805.1 uncultured Chloroflexota bacterium | reverse complement strand
AAACGACGGCGGCGTCACCTCCAACACTCTGCTGCCTTTGCTGATGATTATCGCCGGCAGCGTACTGCTGCTGTTCATCATTTTCATGGCACTGCGTCAACGTTCTGCCCCACGCCGCGCGCAGACCGTTGCCACACCACCCGCCGACAAAAATAAGCTGATCGACGCTTTAGTACGCCAGATTGCTGAGTTGGATGAGCAGCACGATCAGGGGCAGATCAACCACGATCTATATCAGCAGCGCCGCATTAAGCTCAAAGCGCGCCTGGCAGAGTTGATGGACGAGAAGTAGCGAGTAATGAGTGATGAGTAATGAGCGCCTGTTCACAAATTGTCATTTGTGGATGCACTTCTCTCTGTTAAGGACTCCCCATAATATTAGGCGTCTCGGTTGCGCATTTTGCTCCCCCTCTCCCCGCTCACGACGTTTCTCATCAAGTGAACTCATGCGAGGGAGAAGGGGCTGGGGGGTGAGGTCAAGGCGCACGCTCAACTGTACTCCGCAAAATACTTACGCTGATGAAACGATAAGAAGCGGGGTCAATTTACCTTGAAACCCCTGATCGAAGCGCGTGCCCTCACCAAAGCCTACGGGTTCACCTTCGCGCTGCGCAAGCTCGATTTAACCGTTTTGCGCGGCGAATGGGTAGCGCTGTTGGGGGCGAACGGCAGCGGCAAATCCACGCTGCTGCGCCTGCTCACCGGACTGAGCCGCCCTACCGCTGGCACGCTGACCATCGGTGGCTGGGAAATTCCGCGCGAAGCCGAAGCGATGCGCGCGCAGCTAGGTGTCGTCAGCCACAAGCCGCTGCTGTACGAGACGCTCACTGCGCGCGAAAACCTGCGCTTCTTTGCGCGCATGTATCATCTGCCGAAGGACAGCGCAGAAGAACGTATTACGGCGCTGTTGTCGCGCGTGGGATTATCGCGGCGCGGGAATGACCTCGTGCGAACATACTCGCGCGGTATGCAGCAGCGGTTGAGCATCGCGCGCGCGCTGTTACACAACCCCGACATTCTGCTGCTCGACGAGCCGCACACAGGACTTGACCGCGATGGCGCTGCCCTCCTCGACACCATTCTGCAAGAAGCACACGCCGATAAACGCACGATTCTCATGGCAACGCACGAACTCGAACGCGCGGCAGCCCTAGCCACACGCATCGTCATTCTATCGCGTGGCACGCTGGTCTACGATGCGCCCGCCGCAGGTTTTGATGGCGAACGCCTCGCAGCGCAATACGCGGCGGTAAGCAATGAGTTGAAAGCAGCGAGCAATGAGTAAGACAAAGCCGCTGGCTGAAAGTGTCATCACTGTACCTTCTCGAACCTCATCACTGATGTTACGCAGGTTCAGCTCGAACAAGGGGTTTAAACCCTTGTTCACAGGTTCGGGGTGCGTGTTTCCTGCTCATTGCTCATTGCTCGTTGCTCATTGCTCCAACTATGAAGACTCCCTTCTTTAAAGCCGTCATCGCCATCGTGCGCAAGGACATGCAAGCCGAACTCCGCAGCCGCGAGCTATTGAGTTCGATGGGCATGTTCGCGCTGTTGAGCATCCTGATTTTCAGCTTTGCATTGCAACTGGATATAGTCGCGCGGCAGGAAGTGGTCGGCGGTGTGCTGTGGGTGACGGTGGTGTTCGCCAGCATTTTAGGACTCAACCGCAGCATGGCGACGGAACGCGAAGGCAGCAGTTTTGATGCACTGCTGCTTGCACCTGTAGATCGTGCCGCAGTGTTCTTCGGCAAGCTGGGGGGCAATTTCATCTTCACGCTGACGGTGGGCGTGCTGCTGCTGCCGTTGATGAGTCTGTTGTACAATATCGTCCTGCTCAACGGTTATCTATTGGCAACGTTGACACTCGGTACGCTGGGCTTTTCCATCACCGGAACGCTGCTGGCGACGATGACCGTGCAAACCCGCGCCCGCGAATCGCTGCTGCCGATTCTCATGCTGCCTATTGCGCTGCCTGTGCTGCTGGCATCGGTGAACGCTTCGTCTGGCATTCTGCGCGCTGCACCGTTGGGCGATTGGTTCGCGTGGCTGCAAATTCTTGGCGCTGTCGATGTAATTTACCTGGCGCTGTGTTATTTGCTGTTCGGCTATGTAATCGAAGAATAAGTTGCAGTTTAATGCACCTTCATGGCAGATGTTTTTACAAAAGGAGTATTTGAAGCCTGAATTTGACTGAAAACTGTGAACTGACATTAGGTTTGTAGATTTCTATAGATTTTGGTAGGATTTGTGGCAGATTAGTTGAACATTCCAAAGGCTGAAGGAGTCACCATTGGCAGCACAAAATATACAATCGGTACCGACAGCGGTTGAGCCATCGCGCGCCAGCCGCCTACCTCGCGCCCTCGTCGCCCTGACGATAGCTACAGCGCTGGCGCTTGCCGTCGGGTTATACATGGCGCTGGTCTACGCGGGGATGGAAAGCACACAGGGCAATGTGCAGCGTATTTTCTACATCCACATGCCATCCTTCTTCGGCGCGTTTCTGGCATTCAGCGCAACAGTCGTGGGCGGCGGCATGTATCTGCGTACCCGTCAAACGAAGTGGGATGTATTGGCGCTGGCAGGCGTGGAAGTTGGGCTGATGCTATCGCTGGTCAACCTAGCGACAGGCAGCATCTGGGCACGCCCAATCTGGAATACGTGGTGGACGTGGGACCCGCGTTTGACCTCAGCCGCGATCATGGGGCTAACGTACATGGCGTACCTCATGCTGCGCGCGGGCATCGAAAACCCCGAACAGCGCCGCCGTTTCGCTTCAGTCTACGGCATTCTGGCGATTTCGACTGTCATCATGACGCTGATTATCATTCGCATTCGCCCCGACACCATTCACCCCGCGCCAATCGGCGGCAGTCCACAGGATGCGCAAGGAGATTTCAACCTCACGCCATCGATGGTCACGGCACTGCTCACCAACTTACCCATTTGGGGCTTGCTCGTGCCGATTACGCTGATGTGGTGGCGCATCCGTCTGGAAAATCTGCGTGAGCGCGTTGACAGCCTCAAAATTCGCTTGATGGAGAAATAGTCATGCCCGAAACGACACCCGATACCACCGCCTATTTGTTATTAGGACTGACTGCCGCGTTTGGTTTGGTCATGCTTCTCATCGCCAGTATGGTTCTGCGCTATCGCAGCCTGCTGAAAGATGAGCAAACCGTCAGCCAATTATTGCAGGATGAGAATTCATAAACATCAAAGGGGTACGCTGTTCCGTACCCCTTTCAGTTATACACTACACGAGGATGACGACGCTTCCCGTTTTGTGTCCAGTTTCGACATACCTGTGAGCTTCGGCAGTCTGTTCCAATGGATAACATCTGTCGATGATCGCTTTGATCTTTCCCGCCTCAATAAGCTCTTTGATGAGAAGCAGATCTTGAGGCGTTTCGTTGGACAGGGCACAAATGACTTTCTTGCTCTCTAGCATTGAAGTCCATAACATCTGGAAAAGCTGTTTCATCTTAAAGCTGGCTAAAAGATATCGTCCGTTTTGCTTTAGCGCGCGCTTGTTCCGCGAAAACGAACTCCTGCCTAAGATGTCAAAAATGAGATCATAGGTTTCACCGTTTTGGGTAAAATCCTCTTTGGTGTAATCAATGACCTTATCAGCCCCCAGCGCTTTCACCAATGCTAATCTCGGCGTGCTGCATACCCCGGTCACTTCTGCTCCATAATACTTGGCAAGCTGTACCGCATATGAACCTATCCCTCCCGAAGCGCCATTGATCAGGACTTTTTGTCCACGCTGAATATTCACTTTTCTAAGGAGATTCAAAGCGGTTAATGCCCCATAAGGAACGGCGGCGGCTTCTTCATAGGTCATGTTGGACGGTTTTGTCGTTACCAAGCCAGCTTCAGCCATACAGAGATACTCGGCATTCGCACCAAAGCTCATCGCGCGGTATCCAAAAACTTGGTCACCTTTCTTGAAGCGTTTTACATCTTTGCCGACTGCTTCAATTTCCCCGGCAAACTCGCTTCCTAGTACGGTTGTTTTTGGTCTTCTGAGACCAATCGCAATTTTTGCAGGGAACCAGAATAAGAACGGCATATTGAACTTACTCGGAGAGATGGCTTTGAAATTTCGAGCTAAAGTATCCCCGTAATTTACAGGCGTCGCATGGACTCTAATCAGTACCTCATTGTCCTTTGGAGTAGGTTTTTCGACCTCTTTAAGCTGAAGTACATCCGGCGATCCGTATTCTGTGTAGACAATTGCTTTCATGTGTTTTCCCCTAGGCTTGTATAGAATATTAGACAGATAGAGTACGTTGTTAGACTTAGTTATAATGTGCCACCGTAATGACTACATTGCCCTTTTTGTGTCCTTTTTCGACATAGCGATGCGCTTCAGGAATTTGTTCAAACGGATAGCATCTATCGATGACGGGTTTTATCTTCCCCGCCTCAATAAGCGCTTTGAGGAAAATCAAATCTTCAGTACTTTCCTTTGTTGTCAACTTTGTTATTGAAAAGTATGTCCCGTTCGGAGTGAGCGCTTTCTTGTTCTTTGATTTCGGGATTTTTCCAACGGCATCGAAGATGACATCATAACGTTCTCCGCTTTCTGTGAAATCCTCTTTGGTGTAATCAATGACCTTATTGGCTCCTAGAGATTTGACTAATTCCAAGTTCGCAGCGCTGCATACCCCGGTCACTTCTGCTCCAAAGTGCTTGGCAAGCTGTATCGCAAAAGTGCCCACACTTCCAGAAGCACCATAGATAACGACTTTTTGTCCCTGCTGGATATTTCCTTTTCTAAGAAAACGCAAGGCTGTCGGACCTCCAATAGGAACCGCGCCGGCTTCCTCATAGGTCATATTGGTCGGTTTTATTGCAATCACCCCATTTTCAGGCAAGCATCTGTACTCGGCATAAGCACCAAAACCCAGACCACAGGATGCAAAAACCACGTCCCCTTTCTTAAATTGCTTTACGTCTTTGCCGACTACTTCAACTTCCCCGGCTAACTCAAACCCCAGAATAGTGACTTTTTGGGGTCTTATAAGACCATTGAAAAGTCTTGCCACAAATGGATCAGCCTTTCGCATACGCCAGTCCCCTGCTGTTACGGTTGTCGCATATACTTTTACCAGTACTTCATTGTCCTGCGGAGTAGGTTTTGCTACCTCCTTGAGTTGAAGAACATCGGGTGGTCCGTATTTTGTGTATACCATTGCTTTCATGTGTTTTCTCCCGGATTGCTTTGAACCGATGCTTAAAATCAAATGGGTTGACTGAAGCGCTTTGCACTTTTACTAACGCTTCATCATCTTGAATGAATGGCAGCTTTCATCAATTTTTTTCATCAAAAGAGAAGACTGCTTCCAACGGTGTGCCGAAGACACGAGCGATGCGAAATGCCAATTCCAGTGAAGGGGAATAATCTCCTTTTTCGATGGCGACGATGGTCTGGCGTGTCACCCCCACTTTTTCAGCCAGTTGTTGTTGGGTCATTTCGTCATGCTCAAAACGTAATTTCCGAATGTTATTGCTAACGGGAGATTTGCCCATCTTAGACTCCTCTCCGATAAAAATAGAACTGTGAAATATCTGACACCATCTCTGACGCAATCCCTGAGCCGATCAGGATGATGAACATCACAGAGGGCTGCATATCCACGACCAGTGACCCCATCGCTAGAAGAAAGCCAAACATAAACACGTAAAGAGATCTCGTTGTGGCTTTCAGCTCAATGAGCTTGTCTCGTTCATCGGTAATTGAAGGTTCTTCTTCACGGGTTGCTATTGTATTGACGATATAGAAGACGATGTAAATGACGATTTTTGCGACAATCGAGACCGGGATTAAGATCAGGAAGAAGGCTCCCCAAAAGCGGAAGACCTCTATCGAGTATGGACTTGCCTCTGGGTATCGTTGAATCATGTACGCAGAATAAGCCGCAGTAATCAGAATACTGCTGATTAAGGAGACGATGGCGCGCCTTTCCTGAAAGGACATATTTCTTCCTCGTGTATGTTGATTTTTACTTCAAGTCAAATGTACAAGACAAAATGTATCATGTACCATACATTGTGTCAAGTATTTTTTACATTCAAGGGTGGAATGATTCCTTTTAGAAGGGTTATGAAAATTTAGGGGATGGGGTTATGGATGGCAGATTAACATCCACCATCTTTTCACAGAGAGTTAAATGAGGGGTGTGCATAACCTGGTGTGAACTCTCTACACCCCACTCTACATCCCGCCCCACATCTGGAGAGGGGCTTCAAGGCAGCCGTTTTTGGCTTGCTCCCTTTCTCCGCTGGCGGGGAAAGGGCTGGGGATAGGGGTATAATCCCTTTTCACAGACAAATTAGAGAATAATGCACACCTCTCAATTAAATCGTAGCGCTGTCCATTTTTGGTGACATCTTCTTTTTTGTAATCTATCACAGGGTCTGCCCCAGGTGAATGCACCATGTCCAGATTTCGCGTTTGGCTTCACAAACGGGGTAATAGCAGGGGTTTAAACAGGATGAGGGCACGTCGCTGTGCCCTCATCACACATATCGCTACTTCGTATCAAAAACCCAGCGTGTTGCGTTTTTGAGGGATTCGCTCCACGCAAACGCTACACGCGGCTTAAGTACCCAACAGGGTACGCCGTTGCTTCCCATCTGATATTTCGCTTTCGAGGCTTCGTCGAGCTTCGGCACGATGGGATGAGTGGGATCGGTAAGCTGTTCGACAATGCCTTCGATCACCACCACCTCATCGCTGCTGTCTAAATGGACTGACACCTTCGGGTTTTGCGCCAGATTGCGCATCCAGCGCGTATCTGCGCCGCCGCTAAAGTAGAGCGCATCCTCCACCCACAATCCCCACACCGGAACACTATGTGGACTGCCATCGGGTGATGTCGTACCAATCCAGTAATTACGCGCTTTCGCCATCCGTTCGCTCACATGACTCCAGGGCAGGACGCCTTTGATACTCTTCGGAATACCATAGCCCGGCATGTGAGGACGGCTCGCTTTCGGTTGTGCAACAGGCTTAGAATCTGACATTGATCGCCTCCATTGAACAACGGGGATGACAAGTATATAGCCATTAAGCGCATAGAAAAGGGGAAATAGTGCGGGAGAGTCAGGGCGATTGCATCAAAATCGCGAATTGGGTCAAGGAAGGTCAGAAACGTCATTGTAGGGGCGAACCTGTGTGTT
>CALMZT010000462.1 GCA_937870805.1 uncultured Chloroflexota bacterium | reverse complement strand
TCTACGCCTGCCAGCGTATCAAATGGTAAACCTAAATCGTCAATCATCGACGCAAAGCTGTACACCACCACGCGCCACTGTGCTGGATGAAAGGGCAGTCGGCGGTTATCGACGTACACAGGCGACTTGATACCAGACTTGAAGGTCACAGGCTTGTCGGGTGAGAAACCCACCGCATTAATCTCCAGCAGCGCGCGTGCTACTTGTTGAGCAATGTCCATAAAATCAGTTCTCAGTATTATTTCAACTTGATCGCAAAGCCTTCTTGCCGAAATTGTGCCAAATCTTCTGCCTCGCTCAAAATCAGCGCAGCAGCCAGCGGTCCGCGATAGACCAGCGCCGACCAGTATTGTACTGCCACAACGCCTAGCTGTCTGTAGGAATGATACGTCGCGCCATCCATGATGCCACCACAGCCAATCACGTCGATGGAGTATCGATGTTTTTCTTTTTCGCACACCAGCGATTGAACAGTATCTAATGCAGCGTCGAAAAGGATACTGCCGCTGACTCCTGCTGTGATGTGTGGTGCTTCGGGTGGAGTTTTTGGCAGCGTGTTCGTTGCAATCACAGCGCGCACGCCCGTTTCGGCAAATGCATGCATCAACGCGCTTCTCTGCGCCATCGACAAATTCGGGCTGATTTTCACCCACAACGGAATATTTTCAGTCTTCCGCACAACCGCCTGGCATAGATGATATGCTTTGTCTTCGGTCTGATTGCCAACCGGGTCATCTTCAGTGTTTGGGCAGCTTAAATTGAGCGTAAACCACGCCGGACGAACGCCTGCTTCTAAAAACATCTCAAGCGATTCAAGGACTTCGCCCGTTTCCTGCTGCATATCATTGACACCCGGACTGACAGCGATATTGATGCCGAAGTTACCGTTTGGCACATTCCGTGCCAGAAACGCCGAGGCTGCTTTCGCGCCGGGATTGCGCAATCCAACGCGATTTTGCAGCGAATAGGTGCCTTCAATATTGCGCCACAAAACGTTTCCGGCGTTTCCGAGTCGTGGATAGCGCGTAAACGAGCCGAACTCCACAGCGCCAACCAGCGCGGGCATACTACGCCAGCCAGGAATGATGTTCTTGCCACGCTTTACAGCGCACAGCGCCTCCTCTTCTGAAGCAAAGCCTGTGCCTTTCACAAAGCCCGCTGCCAGAATCATGGGTGTTGATAATTTTACGCCGCCGACAGTCACCGGACAATTCGGCATAGTCACCCTGTAAAGTGCTTCTAACAGCAGTGGGTGCGCGTCAAACCGTGCACAGAGATGTAGCGCCTGCTCGTGTGCCTGCTGCGCTGAGAGCGTGCTGAACATGAGTGGGCGCGCCAACAATTCATATACTGTGCGAGTGGCTTGCAAAAACAAGGTGCGAATCATGCTGTCTTTCCAAATAAATTGTGTCCGAAACCCGGTTTGACAAGCACATTCTCACCGTCGAACACTTTGACACCGCGAATCCACACCTCACGCACGCGCCCTCGCACGCGCATCCCTTCAAACGGCGACCATGCGCCGCGCAGCCACTGTTTGTCGATAACAAACTCATCATCTACATCAACGACAGTATACGTTTCTGGTGGAGCTTGCACACCGAAGATGCGGCGTGGGTTCGTAGACAGCATTGCCTTTACATGTGCCCAAGGGGCGGGACTCATCCAATTTGGGTTGCTGACAGCCGTAATCATCAGAGGCAGCGTGGTCTGCAATCCGGGCACACCGTAAGGTGGGTTTGCTGACGACTTTTCCTCCAGTGTGTGCGGTGCATGATCGGACTCGATGACATCAACTACCCCATCACCAATTGCCTTCCACAGCATTGCTCTATCGTAAGCTCTTTTTAATGTGGGTTTCATAAGCCCTAATGAGCCAAGCGCGGGCAAATCATCTTCCGTCAGAAACAAATGATGTGGTGTGACGCCCAGCGTGATCGGTAGACGTTCTTCTTTTGCTGCGCGCAGGTATTCAAGCTCTTTCGCCGTGCTGATGTGGCAAAAGTGCGTGCGCCTGCGATACTTGCGCACCAGTGCCAAAATGTCTAAGACTGTTTCTTCTTCAGCGTGGACAGCAATCGGTTTTTTGGCTGTCCAATGTTGGTAGTGCTCTTCGCGGATAGCTTGATCGTCAATCAACAGATTACCCGTCGTCGCATTGTTGTAGATTTTCAACCCGCATACATCATCCAAAATGCCGTTATATTGATCCCAGTTGCCGTTTTTCGCCGCGCCAAAGTACACGCCCCAATCGCACACCGCCTGTGTGCCAATCTCACTGAGCTTTCGGTCAAGCGAAGGGCGATCAACGGTAGAAGGCAGGGTATTGGGCATATCCAGCACCGCCCAATAGCCTCCTGCCAAAGCGGCTTCGGTTTCGCTGGCGAATGTGCCTTTGTGCGACCATTCCATACCGCGCAGATGGACATGCGGGTCAAGCATCCCGTGAATCTTGAGTGTGCGTCCCATCGTTACACGTATGCTCCACGCAGCACTTTTGCCAGCAGCGCCATACGCACCAACATGCCATTTTCCATCTGCTGGAAATACACCGAGCGCGGGTCAACGTCTAACAAATCGTGATCGTGCGCTGCCCCCATTTCGTGCTTGCGCGGCAGCGGGTGCATCAGAATCGCGTTAGGTTTAGCATGTTTGAGCAGTTGAGGCGTAATGATAAAACTGTCTTTAATGTGTGCGTAATCAGCAGCATTCTCGAAGCGTTCTTCCTGCACGCGCGTCCAGTAGATCACATCGCTATCACTCAGAACTTCGCTGAGATCGTTTGTGTTGTAGACAGATAAGCCTTTTGCTTGCAGAAGGTCGATAATGCGCTGTGGCATCTTGAGCGAAGATGGAGACACGAAGCACAGCCGCGTGTCGTGCGCTTCGTAGCGCGTGATGAGTTTCGCCAGCGAATGCACGGTGCGCCCGTTGAGCAAGTCACCGACCATTGTGAT
>CALMZT010000461.1 GCA_937870805.1 uncultured Chloroflexota bacterium | reverse complement strand
AGTGGGTAATGCGCAGTTTATCCGCCAGCGATAGGGAAATGCCTTCGCGCTGTGTTCCATCGCGGAGCGTTGTATCGTAGATGGCGATGTGTTTGCGCGTCATAATTCCCCCTATACAAGCGTACTGACACGCGGCGAGTGATGACTTTCGTATGCCGCGATACCATCTTCAAGATTCATGAGATAACCGAGTTGATCGACCCCTTGCAACAGGCATTCCTTCGAGAAACCATCAATCGGAAACTCTACTTTGCGTCCATCCGGCAGAGTCACCGTTTGCGCCGCAAGATCAATGCTCACCTGTGTATTCGGGTCTTCTTCTGCCAGGCTGATAAGTTGGCGGTGTGTTTCTTCATCGACGACGATGGGAAGCAGTCCGTTCTTCAGCGAATTGCCTTTAAAAATGTCAGCAAAATAGGTGCTGATGACCGCTTTGAAGCCTGCGCCCATCAACGCCCAGGGTGCATGTTCGCGTGAACTGCCGCAGCCGAAGTTATGCCCGCCGACGAGCACTTGCGCGCCTTGATACTCTGGTTTATTGAGCACAAAATCCGGCTTTGGCGAACCATCGCCGTTAAAGCGCCAGTTCGAAAAGACTGCTGCGCCCAAGCCTGCTTTATCCGTTACCTTCAAATAACGCGCCGGGATAATTTGATCAGTATCCGTATCGTTGATCGGAATAGCAACGATACTGCCGGTAAATGGTTTTAACGGTTCCATGTTATGCTCTCTCCAATACCATTTCGCGCGGGTCGGTGATATAACCGTTGAGGGCTGTTGCTGCTGCTGTCAATGGACTGGCGAGGAACGTGCGTCCACCTGCACCTTGACGACCTTCAAAGTTGCGGTTACTGGTGCTGACCGCATATTGACCGGGACGCAATTCATCGCCATTCATAGCAATGCACATCGAGCAGCCTGCCTCACGCCATTCCGCGCCTGCTGCCTTGAAAACTTCGTGCAGTCCTTCAGCTTCTGCCTGTTTCTTCACACGCTGTGAACCCGGCACAACCAGCATTCGCACATTATCGGCAATCTTGCGCCCCTCAATGTACTTCGCGACTTCGCGCAAATCAGAAATACGAGAATTCGTGCAGCTTCCGACAAAGACGACATCAACCTTCTTGCCTAACAACGGCTGTCCCGGCTGCAAGTCCATGTACTTCAGAGCCTTATCCAGCGCCATCTTCTGGCTCACATCACCCGCCTTATCTGGATCGGGCACACGCGCAGTAATCGGCATCCCCATACCGGGATTTGTACCATAGGTAATCATCGGCACAAGTTCATCGGCGTCTAATACGACTTCACTGTCAAATTCAGCACCTTCGTCGCTGGGAAGCTGACGCCATTGCGCTACTGCTTTATCCCACTCCGCCCCATAGGGTGCATGTGGACGCCCAGCGATGTACTCAAAGGTCGTATCATCGGGCGCGATCATCCCCGCGCGCGCGCCGCCCTCAATCGACATGTTGCAGATGGTCATGCGCCCTTCCATGCTCAAGCCGCGAATCGCCTCGCCCATGTACTCGAACACGTACCCGGTGCCCCCACCAATACCGATTTTAGCGATCACCGCGAGAATGATGTCCTTCGCTGTAACGCCGGGTTCAAGCCTACCGTTGACACGTACAGCCATTGTACGCGGCTTGTTTTGCAGCAAACACTGTGTTGCCAGTACATGCGCCACTTCGCTTGTGCCAATCCCGAACGCCAGCGCGCCGAATGCGCCATGCGTGCTGGTGTGGCTGTCGCCGCAGACAATCGTCATGCCCGGTTGCGTCAAGCCCTGCTCAGGACCGATGACATGCACGATACCCTGATTCTCCGTGCCGAGCGCGAACATACGAATGCCGAAGTCGTCACAGTTCTGGGTGAATGTCGCAAGCTGCTTAATCGCCATATCGTCTACGACAGGAATAATCCCATCCGCACCGCGCGGCGTTGTCGGGGTGCTGTGATCCATCGTGGCAATCGTCTGTGTCGGACGGCGCACTTTCAGCCCGCGTTCACGCAGCAGTGAAAAGGCTTGCGGAGATGTCACTTCGTGAACCAAATGCAGATCAATGTACAATACGGCTGGCAAATCTGCCGACTGTGGACGTACAAGGTGACTGTTCCATACTTTCTCAAACAGCGTCTTGGGATAATTACTACTCATCTGATGTCAAACTCCATCTTTCTTCCAACTGATTTACTGTAATGTGCCGCGAAACAACGCACCGGGTATGCTGAATGTGTAA
The DNA here is from genome assembly GCA_937870805.1 of uncultured Chloroflexota bacterium. Lineage (GTDB taxonomy): Bacteria > Chloroflexota > Anaerolineae > Aggregatilineales > Phototrophicaceae > JACAER01. The sequence goes on along the minus strand of CALMZT010000461.1, from coordinate 5,492 downwards.
TCGCTCTGCACATCCATAGCGCTGCGTACTTCTGCTGGCGCACCATCAAACAACGCCTTCAGCATGGTCACGTTTAGCATAGGTGTTGCCATGCGTATCACCCATGCGTCAAAGTTCAGCGGCAGCATCCATTCAAAATTCACTTCTACATTGAAACCAACTTCATGCAGCATCTCTAGCCATTGTTTGACACTGTGATCGCGTACATGCGACGGATCACGTATCAACTCAATAGCCTGTAAAAACGTATCCAGCAGCGGCGTTTCAAATGCCACAATATCACTGAGGATGAATTGTCCATTTGGCTTAAGAACGCGCTTGAATTCACGCAGCGCTGTCACAGGATTTGCCCAATGATGCGCGCTGTAACGCGACACTACAAGGTCAAATGTTTGATCCTCAAAAGGCAGATTTTCGACATCTCCTCTGCGTGTGACCACGTTTGGAATGCCACGTTCATTCGCCAGTCGTTCAACCTGTTCCAGCATCGAAGGAGTTAAATCATATGCGATGACTTGCGATACATGCGGTGCAAAGGCTAACGCAGTATGTCCCGCGCCGCAGCCCGCATCCAGCACATACTCTGTGCCATTCAAACCAGCGATTTGTACCATGCGCGTTAAATCTTCACCGCTGGCGTGAACTGTGCTCCTCCTGTACTGTGCAGCAACGTTGCCGAACTGCTGCTGCACAGCCGCTTTTATGTCACTCATTCATAAACCTCACTCCGTCGCCTTTTCACCGCTGACATTGACTGTCGCGGCTTCACCTTCCGGCGCGCGTCCGATACCCATCGCGGCGACCATGCGGTTCAACGCAGCGAGATAGGCTTTGACGCTAGCGACGATGATGTCACTGTCAGCGCCATAACCGCCAAACGAACGTGCTCCGCCCGGCGCTTCAATGCGTACCGTGACTTCGCCGAGCGCGCTGATGCCTTCAGTGACGCTGTGAACGCTGTACTCAATGAGTGTGTTTGGTGCTTTCACCACACCATCAACTGCACGATAGCACGCATCCACAGGACCAACGCCCACTGCCGCATGAATGACAGTTTCGCCTTCAGCATTGCGCATCTTCACCGTCGCCGTCGGCATTCCCATTGTGCCGCACACCACCTGAATATCTTCCAGCGTGAAGATTTCTTCCGGTCCGTGAAACTCGTCGGCAATGAGAGCTTGCAGATCGGCATCCGTCACCGTCTTTTTAGAATCAGCGAGATCTTTGAAGCGCGCAAACACCTGATTCAGCGCATCCCCTTCGATGTTATATCCTAGCTCTTGCAGGCGTACCTTCAGCGCGTGGCGTCCGCTGTGTTTGCCAAGCACCAACTTGCTCTGTGTGACACCAACCGTTTCCGGTGTCATGATTTCATAGGTTGATGAGTTTTTTAGCATGCCATCCTGATGAATGCCTGCTTCATGAGCGAAAGCGTTTGCACCAACAATCGCCTTATTCGGCTGGACGTGCATTCCCGTGTAGTTGCTGACCATGCGACTGGTCTTCATGATTTCGCGCGTGTTGATATTGGTGCGCAGCTTATAGAACTGTGGGCGCGTCTGGATTGCCATTACCGCTTCTTCCAGGCTGGTGTTGCCCGCGCGTTCGCCAATGCCGTTGATCGTGACTTCGACCTGCCGCGCCCCAGCCACCACTCCTGCCAGTGTATTCGCTGTCGCCAGCCCTAAATCGTTATGGCAGTGTACCGACCAGATCACATTGCTGCCCGGACCCGCGCCCGGCGTCTCAGCGATCAAATTTGCAATTAGTTCGCCCCATTCCTGCGGCATGACGTAACCCACCGTATCGGGGATATTCAACGTCGTAGCGCCACATTCGACGGCTATCGCGCATACTTCAATCAGGAACTTGGGGTCAGTGCGTCCGGCATCCATCGGACTGAATTCCACATCTTCACACAGGCTACGTGCCAGTGTTACGGATTGCCGAATGACTTCCAGCGCCTTCTCGCGTGTAATTCCGGTTTGATATTTCAGGTGAATATCGGACGTGCCGAGGAAGGTATGAATACGCGGCTTAGCAGCCAGCTTAACACCTTCCCAACAGGTGAGAATATCCTTTTCAACCGCACGCGCCAACCCTGCGATGATGGGACCGTTTTGTGTCCCGACTTCACTTGCCACCCGCTGCACCGCTGCTAAATCGTCAGGTGATGCCGCCGGAAAGCCTGCCTCGATAATGTCTACGCCCAACTGTGCTAACTGCCGCGCGATTTCCAGTTTTTCCGCGCTGCTCAGGGTTGCGCCGGGACTTTGTTCCCCATCGCGCAGGGTGGTATCGAAAATTCTGACCAGATTGTGATCTACGACTGACATTTTAGGGTGATCCTTTCTTGATTAAACATGCGATGCGAGAAACTAAGCTCACTAAGGCTGTCGTCTGCCAAGAGAATCACCCCCTTTTGCCCCTACGCCGGCTTCATCGTCCATGATCGGCTATCCTCAAGATCATCCACTCAATATCGAAGTATTGGTTATCAACGCTGATATAACGCGGATCGATGCTGTACGGCACAAAACCCGCTTTGAGATACAAGTGTCGTGCTGCATCGTTACCTACAGTGACCGCAAGTACCACGTCATCAAGTTCCTCGAATGTATGTGCATCGTTGAGCGCCGCATCCATCAGGGCTTGTCCTGCACCTTTGCCACGAGCCTCAGGTGCAACATACATCGCGTTAATCATCGCGCGGTGGCGGGTTTTCTGACGAGGCGAACGTTGCAGGCTGACGATGCCAACCAGCGTTCCCTCGTCAAATGCCCCAAAGATTGAACCTTCAGACGACTGTAACCACTGCGTCATCTTCTCCAATGGCATCTCAGCTTCTTCTTCATAAGAAGCTCCAAAAGCCTCTGGATGCTCTTTCAACGCGCGCAGCCGAATCGCCTGAAAGTTTTGTGCATCTGGTGTCGTGAGAACACGAACATCAACCATACTAGTCTTGCTGTTTGATATGCTTCGCTTTCAGGAAGGGCATCATATCGCGCAATTGTGCGCCGACTTCTTCAATCAGCAGACTGTGCTCAGCTTTGCGACGGGGTGCAAAGTTCGGGCGCCCATTTTTGTTTTCAGCAACCCATTCGTTCGCAAATGTGCCATCTTGAATCTCTCTCAGCACACCAGCGAGGTCTTCCTTTACCATACCCTCAATATGATCGCCAACTTTGTAGCCGCCATATTCCGCTGTATCGCTCACGCTGTACCACATATAGCTCAAGCCGCCTTCGTATAGTAGATCAACAATCAGCTTGAGTTCATGCATACACTCAAAGTAAGCGACTTCCGGTTGATAACCGGCCTTCACCAGCGTTTCAAAAGCGGCGCGGATGAGTCCGGTCACGCCGCCGCACAGAATGGTTTGCTCACCAAAAAGGTCAGTTTCAGTTTCCTCTTTGAAGGTAGTTTCAATCACACCGGCGCGGGTGCAGCCAATCGCGCGGGCATAAGCCAGTCCTAACTGCTTGGCAGTGCCAGATGCATCCTGCCAGACAGCTAGGAGTCCGGGTGTACCCCCGCCTTCTTTAAAAACTTCGCGGACACGATGACCGGGCGCTTTCGGCGCGACCATCGATACATCAACGGTTGCGGGCGGCTTGATTTCACCGAAGTGAATATTGAAGCCGTGGGCGAACATCAGCATCGCGCCCGGCTTCAGGTTCGGTGCGATGGACTCTTCGTAGACCTGGGCTTGAACCGTGTCGTGAATCAGGATCATCACGATATCCGCCTGTTTCGTCGCCTCGTCTACGGAAAAGACCTGCAAGCCGTCGGCTTCGGCTTTGTGGCGGCTCTTGGTGCCTGCGTGAAGACCAACGACGACCTTCATGCCGCTGTCGCGGGCGTTGAGCGCGTGCGCGTGTCCCTGGCTGCCGTAGCCGATGATGGCGATGGTTTTGCCATCCAGCAGCGAGAGATCGGCGTCGTTGTCGTAGTACATGGTTGCCATGAAGCTGTGTTCTCCGTTTCAAAGGGCGGCGCCATGCCGCCAGACTTGGTAAAGTATTACTCTTGCCCCCACCCCAAACCCCTCCCCCATAAAGAGGGAGGGGCTTAAAACTCTTGGCGTGCTCCCCTCCCTCCTCGTGGGCGCTTAGGGGGTCGAGCCTTCGGCTCGACTGAAGTTCCCGCCTCTGGCGGGAAACCCGCGCGGGGGCTAGGGGTGAGGGGTTGTTACACGCTGTACTGCCCCCACTGATTGTTGCCGTTGCCGTTGACCGTCGCCGGGCGAACCGGCTGATAGCTGGAGTCGAGGATGCGCGTGCCGCGACCGAGCGCGACCACGCCCGTTCGCACCATCTCGACAATGCCGAGCGGGGCGACCGCCTGAATAAACTCCTCGACGTGATCTTCCTGCCCGACAATTTCCAGAATGGCGACTTCGGGACCGATATCGACAATGCGCGCCGGGTAGCGCTCGCAGATCAGCGTCAGTTGGTTCCGCGAGTCCGCGTCGTTGGCGCGCACCTTAATCAGCGCGAGATCGCGACTGACGTGTGGCTGCTCGGAAACCACCGCCACGTCGACTACGTTGATGAGCTTGAACAGGTTCGTCGCCACGCGCTGCGGGTTCATGCGCGCCGAGTCGACCGTAATGGTCATGCGCGAGAGATACGGGCGGTGCGTGCGTCCCACGGTCAGGCTCTCGATGTTGAAGTTGCGGCGTCGGAAGAGGCTGGCGACCCGGTTCAGGACACCGGGCTTGTTTTCGACCAGCGCGCACAGAATGTGCTTTTTGAGCGTTTGTGGGGCTTCCATCAGCGCTGCTCCTCCCCTGCCTTCGGACGCCGGATCATGTTGTGCAAATCCGCGCCTGCCGGAACCATGGGATACACGATTTCTTCCTTCTCGACCACGTACTCCACCAGCGCCGGACCCTTAACGCTGCGCGCGAACTCGACCGACTCTTCGACCTGATCGCGGCTGGTCACGCGCATCGCCGGGATTCCATACGCATCCGCCAGCTTGACGAAATCGGGATTGAACATGGGCGTGGCATGATAACGTTCTTCGTAGAAGAACTCCTGCCACTGGCGCACCATGCCGAGATAGCCGTTGTTGATGATGGCGATGTTGAGGTCGACGTTTTCCTGCTGCGCGGTCGCCAGTTCCGCCTGGGTCATCTGGAAACCGCCGTCGCCCGCGATTGCCCAGACTTCTTCATTCGGCTGTCCGAATTTCGCGCCAATCGCGGCGGGCAGCGCGAAGCCCATCGTGCCCAAGCCGCCGCTCGTGATGAGCGTGTGCGGTCGGCGGTGCGGGTAATACTGCGCTTCGATCATCTGGTGCTGTCCAACGTCGGTCACGGTAATCGCGTTGCCGCCCGTGCAGCGCCAGAGATCGTTGAGCACCTGCGCGCTGAGCAGTTTCTCGCCCGCGTCGGTACGATTGATGATGTCGCGCTCGCTGGAGTCTTCTTTCCAGTCACGGATGCGGTTGAGCCATTCGGCGTGCGACCGCGTTTCCAGACCGGG
>CALMZT010000460.1 GCA_937870805.1 uncultured Chloroflexota bacterium | reverse complement strand
ACCATCGCCTTATAGCCAGCGGTACAGGCATTGCGCGATTCGACACCAGTCAACTGCCAGATCACCCAGTCAGCAGCTTCCAGCAAACGATCCGCAGCAGCGTACACTTCCGGCGCTTCCTGCAAAATTTGCAGCGCCTTACTAAAAAACCACTCCGAAGAAATTTTGCCGCCGTAGCGTGGCAGCCAGTCTTCCCCCAGCTTGCGCGCCGTCTCGTTGATCTGGTCGGCTTCGGGCTGCGCGGCGTGATGCTTCCACAGTTTCACCCAACTATGCGGCTGATCTCTGTAGTCCGGCAGTGCAGACAGCGGCGTGCCATTGTGTTTCGTCGGCAGCATCGTACACGCTGTAAAGTCGATGCCAATGCCCACGACCTCTGTGGGATCAATGCCGCTGATTTTCAACACTTCAGGAATTGTTTGCCTTACGACCTCTATATAATCCAGTGGGTCTTGCAGCGCCCAATCCGGCGGCAGCGGCTTACTGTTTCCCAGCAGATGTTGATCAATCACGCCGTTGCTGTAGTTGTGTACCGCCGTCGCTACCTCGCGCCCATCGCGTGTATCCACCAGCAGCGCACGCCCCGATTCCGTTCCAAAATCAATCCCGATGGTGTACATAAATGTTTTGACTCCACAAAACTATTTTCATGCGCCGGAGTATAACGTTTTCAGGGTTGTTCGTCTGCTAATTTGAGACAATTGAGGTATATGGCAAGATTGGACTGACAATTTTCGACATTAGAAAATGCGACTCATGTAAAGTGTGCCAAAATGTCTCGCATTCTTCTCGGTGTCCTCGGCGTCTCGGTGGTTCAATCTTCCCTTAACGTCCTTTGCGCCTTTGCGTTTCATTTTTGCATTCTACTCATTGCTTACTGCTGGCACCTTCCCTGTCTCCCGCACATCATATCCCGCCTGTGCCCCTAACGCCCGCTTAAACTCATCGCTCCCCAAAATTCTCAGCAGCACTGCCACGCCCGCATGAATCAAATGCATTTCTGGAATCGCCAAATCGTAGCGCTCCCACGCCACCGATACGAAATCCAATTTCATCGCCACTGCCCCACTGCGCAAGCCTAAGCCGCAGTCCGCGATGCCTGACGCCACCGCCGCCGCAACTTCCATATGGGTCACGGCTTCGTGTTCATAGCCGCTGATGCTCTCCACCGCTATCCCGCGTTTTTCCAGTTCATAATCCAGCAGCACGCGTGTCCCTGCCCCACGCTGGCGGTTCACATAGCGCGCACGCGGCAAATCCTCAAACGTCTGCACATTCAGCGGATTACCTTTCGCCACGATCAACCCCTGCTCACGATGCGCGAACGTCACCAAGCGTACAGGCGTCTCTGGCAAATACTTCTTCAGATACGACACGTTGTATTCGCCCGTTTCAGGGTCTAACAAATGGATGCCTGCCAGATGTGCTTCGCCGCGCCGCAAAGCGACCAACCCACCCATCGACCCCACATGATTCGACGCCAGCCGATAACCTTCCGCCGCCAGAAACTGCCCTAACAAATCCAGCATGGGGTCGTGGCTGCCGATTACTAGCACCGCGCGCTGAAGTTCCTCTATCGGGCGATACAGCATCACGTCTACCGTCCCGCCGATGTCTACCCCTTCGCTGAAGCGTGGGATATGCGCCAGCCCATCGGCACGCACCAGCGACGTAATCACGCCCGCCCCACGACTCAGCGGCGTCGCCAGCAAGCGTTCGCCTACCTGCGCCAGTGTCACGCGCAAAAAGTCATCGTCGCCAATGGGTGACAAAACCTTGCGCGTGATCGCTGCTTGAACTCGCGGCAATGTATCGTGAAGTTTGCGCTGACCGCGCCACTGCGCAAGTAATGGCTGAATGAAAATCTCGCCTGTCAGTGCCGCGCTCACGGGATAGCCCGGCACACCGATCACAGGTGTCTCAGCAACCATCCCCATGACCACCGGATGACCCGGACGCACCGCCACTCCATGCACCAACAGTTCCCCTTTTTCGCGCAGTATCGACGCCGTGTAATCGTCGCGTCCCGCCGACGACCCCGACAGTATCAACACCAGATCCGGCTGCTGTGCCATCGCTTCATCCAACGCCTGACGCAGCAAATCAGGCTGATCTGGCACAATTGGCATGACTTCCGCTTTTCCGCCTGCCTGCTCGATCTGCCCCGCCAGCACCAGACTGTTGTACTCAATAATCTGCCCCACTTCTGGTCTTAGAACTGACACTATTTCGGCAGCGTTTTCATCTCTCTCTTTCTCTTTCTTTCCTGGCGCACCTGGCGTCTTGGCGGTTAATTCCTGTATTTCGCTGACCGCTGACTGCTGATCGCTGACCGCTACCAACTCATCGCCCGTCGGAATCAGCACGACAAACGGCTTGCGTCGCACGCTCACCTGATGATGTCCACAGCCCGCAAGCGCGCCTAGATCGACAGGACGAATCACATGATTAACCGGCAGCACCAACTCGGTTTCTACCATATCTTCGCCCAAAAGCCGTACATGCTGGCGCGGTGCAGCAGATGCGCGGATTTCGATGTGATGCTCGTCAGGCTGCTGCACATCCTCAATCATAATCACAGCATTCGTCCCATGAGGCAGCGGGTCGCCCGTATCCACCGCAAACGCCTGCTCATCGACATGCAGCGTCAATGGCTGTGTCTCCGTCGCGCCGAGCGTATCTTTGGCGTTCACCGCATAGCCATCCATCGCCGCCGCGTGATAATGGGGCGATGAGATTTTTGCCCACACAGGCTCAGCGGTCACACGCCCCAATGCCTCGCGCAGCCCCACCATCTCACCATGTAACGCATTCCATTTGCTGACTGCCCGCAGCACATTTTCCAGACGTTTGCGCGCCTCGTCTAATGGAATATCTTCCAGATAAATATTGCGGTTAATTTTTACCAACTTTTTCTAACTTTCGACCTGTCTAAAAACCCTTATTTCCCACTCACTCCCCAATTGCTGCACTTTTCGTTCCATTGATGTTCCACACTCTCGCTCATTGCTGCCCACTGATACCTGATAAGGTATCTTTTTCGTTCGCCGCGTGAATTCAATTCGCCCACTGGTACGTGTTAGCAAATTCCAACGCTTTCAAAACACGCTCACTTCGACCTCAGTTCCCGCCTTCAAGCCCGTTACATCCAACGGCACACTGACCAGTCCATCAGCGTTCACCAGCGTATAAATCAGGTTCGACTTCCCAAAAACAGGCTCAGCCATCAGCCTGCCCCCACGCTCAAACAGCCTCACCGGAATCGTGTCTTCACGCCCGCTTGTCGACGCAATATTGCTGCTCAAAACTGCTCTCACGCTCCCCGCCAGCCTCATTTTCTCGCCCAAAAACCGTCGAATGATCGGTAAAAGCACCTGCCGCGCCACCACAAACGCCGACCCCGGATTGCCCGGCAGCCCGATGAAATCGGCGTCGTTAACACGGCCATACACAAT
>CALMZT010000459.1 GCA_937870805.1 uncultured Chloroflexota bacterium | reverse complement strand
AGTCCTTCAATCGTGATGTTATTCGGGGTGAACCATTCAGCAGACGTAATATGAATGGATGATTCATCAGAAAGCCGGAAAATTTGCTGCACTGTACCCTTGCCAAAAGTGGTTTGTCCGATGAGAATACCCTGACCACTATCGCGGATTGCGCCTGCAACCAATTCAGCCGCACTAGCGGTACCATTATTGACAAGCACCACTATCGGTAAATCAGTCATCAAGCCGCCAAGTTGAGCATCAAAGGTTCTTTCATTGTCTTGGGTACGTTCATACAGTACCACACCACCATCAAGGAATTCATCGGCAACAGTCACTGATTCTTGCAATAAGCCTCCCGGATTATTTCTCAAATCCAGAATGAGTGACTGAATATTGGTAGAACGCAAATCCTGAACAGCTATTGTCAGTTCATCAGGGGTACGATTTGTGAAACGTAAAATCTGAATGTAGCCGATACGCTCGTCCTCTTCCAGCACACGCCACAGCACTGAAGGTACATTAATGACTTCAAACGGGATAAAAACTGTATATTCCTCACCTGTGCGATGTTTGATGACGGTAATCTCAACGCCGCTGTCCTCTCGCACTTCACCACGCAGCATTTGATCCACCGCATCTTGCTGCTCACTCATTGTAAGCGGGACACCGTTCACTGCAATGAGCCGATCACCATCTTCAATACCTGCACGAACGGCTGGACTATCGGGAAAAGGAACCAATACGAACTCGCCCATCTCGTTTCGCTGCAACAGCACACCAATACCCCCATACGTTCCCGCAAGCACATCCGACTCGCTCTGTGCGACAGGCGGCTCAATAAAAAACGTGTAGCGATCATTCAGCGTTGAAATCACGCCGCGAATTGCCGCATACTGGCGTTGTGTATAATCAGGCTGAGGGCGGAGGTAGTATTGATCGAGTAAACTTTGCACTTCATCCAGCAAAGGATAGCCCGCTTCAATTTCACTACCATTGGATGAAGCAGCAAACGCCGAAGCGATCCCAACAAAATCTCTAAAGAAGAAGCCTGCTGCGAAAACGAGCGCTAAACCAATTCCTGCCAAGAAGCCATAGAGGATAGAGCGTCGATAATTTGCATAACTTTTGTTTTGCATCCTAAACTCGCCTGTATAATCTAAGTGGTCGAATTTTAGCACTCAATACTGGTAAACCCAAGATAATCGATACTTCCGGGGTAATGACACCATGTTAGAAGATCAAGTTTCACCTTTAGTCTTAGTTGTAGACGATCAAATACCTGCTACCGTTATGTTACAACGCTTATTCGAACATCATAGCTACAGAGTGAAATGCACCTACGACGGACCCACAGCTTTAGAGGCTGCCCGTGAGCTTGTTCCAGACCTCATTCTACTTGATGTACTCATGCCCGGCATGAGTGGCTTTGAAGTGCTTGAAAAACTGCGCCAAAATCCTGTGACGGCAATCATCCCAACCATTATGATCACCGCTTTGGATGAACCGGATAACATTGCGCGCGGCTTAAATCTCGGCGCTGATGACTACATTCGCAAGCCGTTTCATACTCGCGAATTGCTCGCACGCGCCGAAAGCAAAATGAAAGCGCGCAAGTTGGAAGATAACTTGCAGCGCCGCACACAAGAACTTGAAGCCTTGCTGCGTGTCAGCGAAGAACTGAACCAACGCCGCGAGGTCAGTGAACTGCTGAAACTGGTAACGCGGCTGACGCTGGAGCTACTTCCCGGTGATATGTCGGCAATCCTTCAACTCAATGAAGATGGCAGCATCGTAAGCAGCTACGTCGAAACTGGGGAACTCGCCCCAGACGATGTAGAACTGAATGCAGAAGATGTGGTCAACAAACTTCTCAAATCCCGCCAATCTACACGTTGGAATGAAGAAGAGATACCTGTACAGGGGTTTAAAAGTGGAATGGCAATCCCCTTGCAGCATGGCGACACCATTCACGGTATTTTGATGATTATTTCACTGTGGACTATTCATGATGAGCGCCATCTGCGCCTCTTTGAAGGTATTGGTCGTCAGGCGGGCTTGGCACTACGTAATGCTGAACTGTACGAGATTCAAATGAACTATTCACTGCATCTCGAAGATATGGTCGCAGAGCAAACGGCAGAACTTCGTTCGGCACAACAGTTGTTAATTCGCTCCGAAAAACTGGCTTCCATCGGACATCTCGCCGCCAGCATCGCCCATGAGATCAACAACCCTCTGCAACCGATTGTCGTCATTCTGGATGATCTTAGACATGATCTTGAAGGCAACGTATTACCGGACATCAAAGCGTTGGAGATTATTCAGCAAAGCGTGGAGCGCATTCGCCGTATTGTGGCTCAACTGCTAGATTTCACGGGGAAACGCAGCGATGGATCGGAAACGCAGCTATTAAAGATTAACGACATTTTGGAAGGTATTGTTACGCTCAACCGCAAGTTCTTCCAACAGCACAATATTGATATTAAATCCAGTTTGCCGGAGCTTCCTTCAGTTTATGGCAGCAAGGACAAACTAGAGCAGGTGTTTATGAATCTGGCGATCAACGCGCAGGCAGCGATGCCCAAAGGCGGAACGCTTTATGTCAAGGCGCGTCAAGAAGGAGATAATATTGTTATTGATTTTATAGATACAGGTTTTGGCATCGCGAAGGAGTATCTCGACAGAATCTTTGACCCCTTCTTCACGACAAAACCAGAAGGTACAGGCTTAGGGTTGTTTGTGAGTTATGGCATTATCCAGAGTCACAATGGCAGCATCGAAGTCGAAAGCAAAGTCGGCAAAGGGACACGCTTTACGATGAAGCTGCCAGTGACGTTAAAAGCCCCCTAACCAAGAGGCTGCCAATTGCTCTGGAAATCATCCTCATTAACAGTGCCATCAGCATAATCAACTGCATCCTGCTGGCTGACACCCAGCATACGCAGCGTTGTTTGTGTCTCACAGTTATTGATACGCACGGCAAAAGCATCGACATCTGTAAACGCGGCGCTGTTTTCCGCGATAGCTTCCATTGCGTCGATGGCTGTAGTACGCAGTTCTTCAGGCGTTGAGCAAACAGTCACGACAACAGTCGCACCTAATTCGGTCTCCGTCGTTTCAACCGGATTTTCTGCTAACGTAAAATCCTCAAACGCTGCCAGAAGTTGTTCTTCCGCTGCTTCACCGCTGGGTTCGCTGCCAGATCCTTCGGCGGTAGGGGATGGTTCTTCAGAGGGTGTGGTAAGCTCACCGCCGCCTACTCCTTCAGAGGTTGGAGCTTCCTCACTGGGCAGCGTGTCTGTATCGCTTTCGGTTTCTTCCGGCGTGGCTACAGTTTGACCTTCACCAACAATCT
>CALMZT010000458.1 GCA_937870805.1 uncultured Chloroflexota bacterium | reverse complement strand
GTCATCAACACCTTTTCGACTTCAGTGACGGTGCGGACGGATTGCGAGAGCGAAACGCTGGGCAGTTGCTGCACCTGCACCGCGAGCGATCCTTCATCAAGGCGCGGGATGAACTCGGAACCAAGGAAAGGGAAGATGACGCCGCTCACCAGCACCAGCGCCGCCTCAAACCACCACTGGGGTCGGTACAACGTCGGGATCAACAGCACCAGCGACCAGCGTGCGACCAGCGCCAGCCCCACGCACGCCAGCGCCGTCTTGCCGAACGTCAGCAGCAGCCGCTGCCCGCCCAAGCCTTTGAGCCTGCGCCACAGCAAATACGCCGACACCGACGCATGGACGACGTGCTTGATGCTGTCGGCAATCATCAGGCTGAACAGGCTGTACGTCGGCAGCAGCGCCACCGCCACCACCATGTACACGCCCAAACTGAGCAAGCCGACCAGCGCGGGCGTGAGCGTGTCCTGGCGCGCGTAAAAGGCGTACACCAGCAGCAAATCCAGCGCCGCGAACGGCAGCCCGATGAGGTACAGGCGCAGCGCCAGGGCGGTTATCGCCGTGTCATACGCCCGGAATGCGCCGTGCTCAAACAGCAGTTTGACGATGGGCACTGCCAGCACGAACAGCCCGACCATCGCGGGTAGAATCAGCGTCGTCGTCAGGCGCAGCCCTAACGCCAGCGTGTCTTTGAACGCCTGCGTGCCTGCCTGCGAATTGAGCGCTGCCTGTCGTGCCAGCGTCGGCAGAATGGCGATACTGATCGCCGTCGCCACCAAGCCCTGCGGGAACTGAATCAGCGTCGTTGCCCAGCCCATGTAGCTCAGGCTGCCCGACCCGGTTTGGCTGGCGAGGTTGTAGCTGAACTGGCGAATGATCAGCGTATCCAGCACCAGCGAGAAGATCACGGGCGCGTACAGCCGTGCGATCTGGCGAATCGCCGGATGGTTCCAATTGAGCGTAAAGCGCAGCCGTGCGCCGCGCAGCCCCGGCACTTGCAGCGCCAGTTGTACCAGCGCGCCGATCAGCCAGCCAACTGCCGCGATGGTGATGGCTTCGGGTGGGCGGGCGTATTTCCAGTGGATGAGGATGCCTGTCCACGCTGTTTGAAACTGCTGTGGCGCAACGAACAACACCGTCACCATGACAATCGTGCCGTTGAACACCGCGCCCGCGAATGCCGGAAAGCGGAACGAACGCAGCGCGTACAATGTGCCGCTGAGCACGGCGAACAGGCTGAGGAACAATAAAGCGGGTGCTGTTAATCGTAAAAGATGAATGGCAAGCGCGGTGGTTTCGGCGTCGAAGCCGCTGCCGTTGATCGCCACAATTTGCGGCGCGAAGATTTCCACGCCGATGACCAGCAGCGCCAGCACGACGGTCACGAGGCTGCACAACACCGATACCAGCCGCCACAGTTCGTCGCGTCCCTTGCGCGTCAGCACTTCGCTGAGCACGGGAATCAGCGCGCCGTTGACATGCCCGCCGATCAGTAAGTCATAGAACGCCGTGAGGATGTTGACGGCGACGCGATAAGCATCGACTGCCACGCCCGCGCCGAAGAGGTTGCTGAGCACGACTTCGCGCGCCAGGCCCAGCACGCGGCTGCTGATGTTGCCTAACGCCAGCACACCCGTCGCGCGCGCCACACGATCATTCGTCGCCTGCTGCGTCTCCTGTAAAACAGGCTCAGCGGGCGCGGTGGTATCGGGAATGGGGAGAGGCGTTTCGACAGGTTTGAGGGTCATGGGAGCGCCTTTATGCGCGCGATTAAATCTGAAGTGCTGTGCTCAGGAAGATACTCAATAAAGATGATTTTTCCGCCATACTGCTCGACGGTGGGCGCTTCGGGCAGCGGTTTGCGCGCCGCAGAAGCGTCAGTTGAGAGGGCGTAGTCGCCGCCTTTGACGTAAATATCGGGTTGCAGCGCGGCAATCGGTTCGTCGGCGGTGTCGTCTTCAAAGATGAACACTGCCGAAACGGGAGCCAGCGCCGCCAGTAAACGCGCGCGTTCGCCTGCCGGGATGATGGGACGCCCCACACCTTTGAGACGGCGTGTGCTGGCGTCGCTGTTGACGCCGACAAACAGGGCATCCCCCAGCGCGCGTGCTTTTTCCAGGTAATCCAAATGCCCAACGTGTAGGAGATCGAAGTGACCGTTGGTGAAGACCAGTCTTTTGCCCGCCCGATGCAGACTTTGCCGCCGTGCGCGTCCTTCGTCCAGCGTAATATGTTCGCCCAAAAATGTGCCCCACAGCCTTTAAGCGATTCAATTACGATACGGGCAATTACGGGGAAATGCAAGAGAGAGGTTGCGGTATAGCGGTTGTGCTTTTGACAAGAGGATGCGTTGAGCAAGCACGTTCATTTGTGGAGTGTGTCCAAATTCAGAACGTCGCTGAGAACTTAGAGACGATTTCTGGCGATTGCCACCCATTCCTGTACAATAGCAGGCATCCGTTCAAGCACTTCACGCCCAAACAAGACCTCATCCACATAACCCATATTCAACATATCAACGATGCGACACAGATAAGATCGTCCATCTTCCCACCACGTTTTGTAAGCATCGACAATGAGCAAGTGCTGGATATCTATGCCTTCATGTTCGCGTAGTTCTTCAATTTCCAGTCCATCCAATAAAGTCTCATATACGCCATCGGCTACTCGACTGCCAAAAGTGGTTGTGTAGTAATATTCTTTGATTTCCCACACAGCGACAGGATTAATGCAGCTTGGAAAACAGCCGTCCACCCGCCGCGCAAACGTGCGTAGTGGCGCACCATCTTTCGTGACGGAAGTAAGTTTTCGAGGATCAGTATCACAGGGTAAACCCCCGCTGTAGGCTTCAATCAACAGATTGACCATGCCAGTGAGATAAGCAGGCGCTTTTTTGTCGCCTTTTTGCTTATTCATCGGGACAGTAAGTACTATAGAAGGGAAGCTGGCTTTCAACGCCTCAAATGTCTGAGCCGCATCTTTTACATTCATCAATCGCGGCTGAACATAGTGATTAAGCACATCGGCTCTGTAAGCGAAATAATCTTCTAAAAGACGAGCCAGAGGTGTAGGTATGCCATGCTCATCAACAAGGTGTGATTTTCCAAGTTCCACCATGTCCATCGCGCTGAGCATTTCACGAAGCGTATAAACACGAATTTGGCGCGTCTTTTTATCCGTGTAGCCTAACGCCTGGCTCATCGTGCGGACGTTTGCCCAAAATGGCTTCTCTTGTTTCACGAAACGTGAATCAGCACGCATCACGGTTTCTCTGCTAAAATGGCTTCAAAGCGTTGAACAAAGGTCATTAATGAGATATTCAAAACCTGGCAACATTCGT
>CALMZT010000457.1 GCA_937870805.1 uncultured Chloroflexota bacterium | reverse complement strand
TATCTGAACCTGCACCCGGTTCTGTCATTGCCATCGCGCCCCACGCTGGCTTGTCGCCTTCGGCAAAGCGCGTCAACAGGCGCAGTTTTTGCTCTGGCGTGCCCACCGCTTCAATTGCCGAGCCACCTAACCCTGCCGACGGCAAGCATAGCTAAATGCCCGCATCGCCCCACGACAGCATTTCCACCAGCAGCATCAGCCGCAGAAACGCCGTGCTGGGACGCTTCTTATCGCCGTTCTCGCTTTTAGGCTGTTCTGTCAGATGCCGCAGCGTCAACTTCTGCTGTTCTTTCATCAATGGCCACATCTGCTCGATGAACGCTGTCGGGCGCAGATGCTCATGCTCGTCCATCTCACGCGAGTACGGGCGCATGTGGTTGTCAGCTATGTACTGTACCAGTTGAAGCTGATTGGTAATAAAATCCGGGATCTCAAAATCAATGGGCATTATGAACTCCTGATACGATCTCGCGCGATGACATCTCGCGCTTCTTCCAGTGATTTAGCATAGACAAAATCGACAGAGTGTCCTGTCGCCGTGTTGTAAACTTTAGTGAACGTACCGAACATGGTTCGCATGAACCTATTTGCCCCCACCATCACTGTCAATCCGGCTTTGGGATGCGGATGCTCACGAAGCTGCTTAAGCTGCGACATCGCACCGGGCGGCAGGTTCAGGCTTTCCTTGAAATGGATAATGGCGTCTACACGCTTTGCATTAACGCTGTCCATTAAGGCGAAAACTTGATCGCGGGCGCTAAACAAGTCCTCCCATGTCCACTTTCCACTGATGTCATAGCGCAGGACGGTGTGTTCGGGGTTATCCCAGACAATTTCAATCGGCATGTGAAGTTCCTATCTGTTACCGAGTGTTCGCTCTGCCCTTTGGCGCAAACTTCGCAGCTCATCCCGGTGTTCCGCTTCATGCTGCATCAAGTGATACAGCACCCATTCTGGCGTCACATCATAGAGTTCGCAAACTCGCACGCGGCGGTAGTCCTCCAGAGACATGTTCTTAAAGATGTCCAGCACCAGTACGCGCACTTTGTCCAATCGCTCCCAATGCCGCTCCCATGATTCGCCTTGAACGAGGGTCAAATTCCCCGCCTCGTCACGCACATCATGGGTAAACATCTCCCATGCACCTGGCGGCAGCTTGCCTTCCATCACTTCATTGTGCAGCCAATCCATTTCAATTGCCGCGATGTGGTACAACAGTGTACCAATCGTGTGTCCTCCATCTGCGGCTTGCCAGTCCACCGCCGCAGGATTCAATCCCATGAGCACATCGCGCGTGCGCCGCCGTGCATCGTTCAGCGCCCACAGCGCCGTACCGATCATGGGATCACAGCCTTCTACTGGTTCTGCCCTGCGCAGCTCTTTGGTGCTATCGCTCATCAAAAGTTATCTCATTTCGGACGAGACGTGCCTCGCCTCTCCATTTGAGTTGGGCGCACGCCGCTTCGCTTACGTGGCGCGCCCCTACAAATAAGCTAGCTGATTGCCAAGCCGTGAAACGTCGGGAAACCGCGTCCATTACGCAGCCAGCGTTCCGCCGGATACTCGCGGATAAAGCCGTAGCCGCCGAGCGTTTGCACCGCGCCATCAGTCACGAACAACGCTATCTTATCGGCGTACTGCTTGGCGAGATACGCTTCTCTCGTCGCGTCCTCGCCTCTATCGAGTTTCCATGCCGCTTCCCACGTCATCAGGCGCAGCGCGTCAATTTCAATCGCCATCTCTGCCAGCATGAAGGCAATCGCCTGCTTAGTCGCAATCGGCTCACCGAACTGCACACGCCCCTTCGCATAATCCCGCGCATACTCAAACGCCGCGCGCGCCACGCCTACCGCTAACGCCGACAAAGCAACGCGCTGACGATTGAGCAAGGTATTGAAGTCCGCACCGACCACACCGCCGAGCCGCGCTGATGCAGGCACCTGCACATTGCTGAAATTCACGCGATAGGTCGGCAGCGCGCGCAAGCCCATCAACACTTCGCGCTTTTCAATTTGCGCACCCTCTTTCGGCACAATATAGGCTTCGGTGCTGCCTGTACTGGTATTACGCGCGTATACCAGAATGTGCTGCGACTCAGCCGCCAATGGCACGTATGCTTTCACACCGTTAATCGTCACGGTGTCGCCGTCTACGCGGGCGGTTGTCGCTAGTTCATTTGGGTCGAAGAACACGCCGGGTTCCAGCAGCGCCGCCGTCGCTGGAGCAAGTCCTTCGTCAAGAAACAGCGGCAAAAGTTCCTGTCGCTGCTCTGCTGTGCCGAACAGCACCACAGGATACGCAAACAGCGCGGGCGTTAAAACGTGCATTGCCGTCGCAAGGTCGCCGTAAGCGAGTTCTTCATAGGCGAGTGCGTTGGTCACGGCGCTCAATTCACCGAAGCCGCCGAGTTCTTCCGGGATGGACGAGGGCACGAGTCCAAGCTGCCAGCCTTTTGCCACAACATCGAGCGCAGGTTCGCTGGCTTCGTCGGCTTCGTGCGCTACGGCGCGTATATCGCTTGTCGCGTAGCGGTTGATGGTATCTATGAGCAGTTGTTGTTCTTCCGTAGGGGTAAACGAAACCAATTTCCTTATCCTTTTTGCTGTGGGAAAATATCACGAATGGCAATCTTGAAACCGGGAAGTACATCCCTGCCGTCTAAAATATCGTATTCTGTTGCCGTAAACTCATCATCTGGCGCATACACTTCGACAATGCGCTGCTGCTGGAATACCAACCAGACAAGGCGCGTGCCTTTGGCAATGTAGTAGCGCGCTTTTTCACGCATTTTGCGCCATGTATCGCTAGGAGACTGAACTTCTACGACCAAATCAGGCATGGATAGCACAGCAGCCTTTGTCACTAACTCCTTACTGGCATCACGAGTAAACGAAATATCAGGCAGTCGATCATTATGCTGATCGTTGGCAGGGCGATGGCGAATTTCCACGCCGACGTGCCCCAAGTTATGTTCTTCAACGAATGTCAAAATCTTTGCGCCGAATCTAAGCGTAATAACCCCATGTTCTTGCGTAGGCATTTTTTCGACAATCTCCCCGTTGATGAGTTCAAACAGTCGTTCATCATTCTCTGAGCGCTCCAAAAACGCCTCGTATTCCTCTACCGTATACAACCGCTGCTCGACAGCCATGATGTTCGCTCTCCTCAATCTATCAGTTCAGCAGCCTCATTGAAAAACAGCTAGCGTTAGCTGATGTGCTTTTACCCAGACTTGCAAATTCCGATAATCTTTCACGGCAAGTTCCTCGCATTAAAAAGCTAATCACTAATCGCTAACTGCTCATCGCTATCATTAGCCTTTTAACCCCTGAAGCTGGTTGTTCATCGAGCCGCTGTCAAAATACACTCGTTCCCCTGCGAATTTCTCTGCGACGGGATTCCAGGGGAAGTGAATGATGATGAATAAGTCGATCTTCATGCCTGACGCGGAAATCCCGTTCCATTCGCCTTGATGCGTGCCTGTCATCCTGGCGATTTCGATCACGCCCTGCGGACCGATCACAATGTCCTGCAAATCAAAGTGTACGTCAGGAAATGCGCCAAGAAACGTTAAATAAAACTGTGTCGCGCCCGCCTTGCCTTCCCAGCGCTGCCCGGTGGGGATAATTTCGTACACGCAGTCTTCAGACAGCGTAGACATCAGTCCGACAATATCGCGTGCATCTTCCGATTTAGAGTGTGTTATCCATTCAGCGCGAATCTTTTCGTACAGTTCTGGTGTCACATCCCACGCTAAACGTTCACGGATGGTGCTTTGTACATTTGCAGACATTTCATTCGCTCCTTAAACGTAAAATCATTTGCGGTTAAAAATTGCTGTTTATGGCGTGGCTGAAAGCGTGTCGCTACGAGCCGCCTGTCACTTCCAACACCTGACCGGAGACAAAATTCGACAATTCGCTGGCGAAGAACAGTAGCACGCCCGCCGCTTCGTTCGGTGTGCCGCCGCGTCCCATCGGGATAAAATTAGGCACAGCATCACGGATAGATTGCGGGATTCCTAGCTTAATCTGTTTTCCATCGCGCTCAATGACCGTTTCCTTCTCTACGGAGTCCGTCAAGCGCGTCTCGAAATAACCAAAGGCGACGGCGTTCACCTGAATATTGAATGCGCCCCACTCTTTCGCCAGCGTTTTCGTTAAGCCGATCTGCCCCGCCTTGCCTGCCGCATAATTCGCCTGCCCGTTGTTGCCGCGCGTACCCGACGTGCTGCTGACGTTGACGATTTTGCGCGCCTTCACTGGCTGTCCGGCTTCTTTTTCCTTCTTAGCGGCTTCACGCATGTAGGGTACTGCCGCACGAATCAAGCGGAAGGGCGCGGTGAGGTGTATCGCCAGCATCGCATCCCACTGTTCATCGGTGATCTTGTGCGCCATCGCGTCCCATGTGTAACCCGCGTTGTTGACGAGGATGTCGATGCCACAATAAGCGTTCACTGTCTGCTTGATGAGTTCATCAATCGAGGCTGCGTCAGTCACATCTGCCGGAACCGCTATCGCCGTACCACCTGCTGACGTGATTGCACTGACGGTTTCGTTCGCTGGCTTCGGGTCAATATCTGTGACGACGACCTTTGCGCCGTGCGCCGCGAACAACCGTGCCGCCGCCGCGC
The DNA here is from genome assembly GCA_937870805.1 of uncultured Chloroflexota bacterium. Lineage (GTDB taxonomy): Bacteria > Chloroflexota > Anaerolineae > Aggregatilineales > Phototrophicaceae > JACAER01. Next base: position 1,478 of record CALMZT010000457.1, on the reverse strand, counting down.
CAATCCCGCGACCACTCCCGGTAATAATGGCAACCTGGTTGTCAAGAAGTTTCATCGTTCATCCTCGTCTAAAGGGGGAATAAGTTTTTCGAGTTCTATCATGAGAGTGGGAACATCTTTAATCACAATTTCCCACAAAATATCGTAGTTCACATTAAAATAGCCGTGAATAATTCGATTCCTTAAGGCAACAATCCCCGCCCATTCAATTTGTGGATTTGCATTATGAACTTCGCGGCTAATTTGCGCTGCTTCTCCAACAATCTCGGCAGCACGTGTCAATGCGAGTTGTAATTTCCAATCATCATCTAATGACTTCCTTGTTTCGTCTTTGATAAGCAATTGAGTCATTCGCGCTGCGTCGAGCATGTGTCTTAAGCGCACTATGTCTTTTTCACTTATGTCGCTCATAAACGACCTCTGCCATTCTCAGCACTTTTTTGACAAAATACTGGCTTAAATCTTCCACTGTGTTTAAGTCCACCTGTCGTCCTATAATTTCTGACAACTCAGCTTCTAAGTCGAAGAAGGCTAATCCAATCCTGACCCCAGGCTCAAATTCGACTAGCACGTCAATATCGCTGTCAGCACGAAAATCATCGTGCAGTACCGAACCGAATAGGGATAGCTTGCGAATGCGATTTCGCTCACAGAAACGGGCAATTTCCTCTTGTGGTAGATCAATTTGGAACGTCATCACTTACTCATGCCTCATTGCTAGGACAGGACTCAAAACATCTTAGCTGATCTAACTTCACTAGCTCTGCTACGACCAGAGTCTGTCCATCGTCTAGTAATGCCACCCCAATCATGAACAGGCAACGATATGCGCAGCAAATCCTTCCTCTGCATAAGGCGATTCCAATTGGCAATGATACATAATGCGCTAACAATGCACTGAATCGAATCAGTCCTTCGCCAGCAAGCCATCCAGGAATGACTCGGCGAAGATGGTGGCAATCTGTTCGCCGTTCAGCCGCCCGCCACCCCGATACCACACAGGCACCCAATTGTGCGCGCCAAGCATCATCTTGACGAAGATCGGGACATCCACAGCTTTGAACTCACCGCGCTCAATCCCTTCGCGCACGACCCGGCGAAACAGTTCTTCAAAGTATTCACGCCGCGCAAAGAACAAGTCTCGCCGAGTGATAAACTCTTGCTGTGTGTCGGCGTCCAGATTGCTGCCGTTGCGCTGCGGCGTTTTCATGTTCAACAACGCGCGAATCTCAAACACCATCGCCACACCCACCGCCGTGTTCTGTGTCACGCCGTCAATATGCAGCAAAACCATCTGCCGCAGTTTTTCGGTGGCTGATTTTTGTGATGCCAACAATGGCTCAATCTGCACGATGACCGTTTCTAAGCCCGCCTCCAACACGGCGAGCAGCAGCGCATCCTTATTGCGAAAGTGGTGATACAGACTTGCCGCCGTCAAATTGACCTGTGCGGCGATGTCTTTCATCGTCGTGGCTTCA
>CALMZT010000456.1 GCA_937870805.1 uncultured Chloroflexota bacterium | reverse complement strand
GGACGAAAAAGAAATGCTTCCTGGAGACGACATCTACAAAGAAATCGACAGAGGCATTCGTTACTACGACAAATTCCTGCTATGTTGCTCCAAGAGTTCGCTGAGCGAAAAGTGGTGGGTCGATCTCGAAATTGACAAAGCTTTTGAGAGGGAGCGTCAATTAATGAAAGATCGGGGCGAAAAAGTGCTGGCGCTGATTCCGCTGGATTTAGATGGCTACCTGTTCAGTGATGAATGCGCCGAGAAGAACCCCAAAACACAGGAAATTCGCAATCGCATCGCGGGCAATTTCAACGGATGGGAACATGACAACGCCCTATTCGAGCGCGAAATCGAAAAGGTGATCCGCGCGCTGCGCACCGACGGCGGCAAAGCTCCGCCGCCCACGCCGAAGCTGTAGGCGTCAACTACGCTCGGATCGTGTTATACTGAGCGTATGAGTGGATGAGGAATACACAATGGCTGTTTCACGAACCAGCGCCGTTTACGACGAGTTCATTGAGTTCATCACGTCGTCGCCTACGCTGGAACAAATCGCAGACTATCACTTGTCTGAAACGGCAGAAGCGCGCGTTGATTATTTGCTGGAACAAAACAACAGCGGCGACATTACAACAGATGAACTCGTAGAACTTGACGACTATCTACGCATTGAACACTTGATACGTATGGCGAAAATCCGCGCCCACGAAAAGCTCAACGCCGCATAACTAGCTCAATCTCCGGTAGGCTGCTCAGTCTTTGCAGGCTCGTCATCCGTGAGCTTTTCGTAGTTGTAATCGGGTAGCGGGAGAGGTGAGAAATATTCTTCAGTCGGTTCACCTACGTAAGCGAGGATGATTCTGTCGCGGGGAACATCGTGCCGTTCCATCAAGCGCTTATACAAGGGCTTATCGGTGTAATCTGCCTCAATGATGACTTTATTACCAAAAATGCGCGCCATCACGACGACCTCAGCAGTTCCCTCATAGGATTTAGGGGCAGGATGATCCACGATGATCACAGCATAATTGTGGTGTTCATCGTCAAAAATCGGGAATAGGCGAACGTTCAATCCCTCCCCGTTGGAGGCGTACCAATGCACCTCTGCACGTACAATTTCGGTTAGTGACGCCATCAATCATACTCCGGCTGCGGGATACGCGAAGGATAAGCATCAGTGGGTTCGCCCGCGTAAGCAAGGATGATGTTTTCGCGGAGGATGCCTTTTTGCATGAGCGCATCGACTAACGGCTTATCTGTAGTGTCTTCCTCGATAATGATTTTATCCCCAACCACGCGCGCCAGAACGACCACCAACGATGCCTCATGTGTGCGTGTCGGATAATCGACAGCAATCACACTATACGTTTTGAATTCGTCGTCAAGGACAGGAAACAGGCGCGCATTTGCCCCTTCACCGCTAGAAGCGTACTTGCGAACTTCCATACGGACAATCTTTTCCAGTGTCAACATAATTTCTCTACGTTATAAACCAACAACGACCAAACTCATTTTAGCATCGTTTCGGTGATCTCTCCTAGTTATCTCCTAACATTTCACAGCGCATTAAAGTGTCAATCGAAACTCAAATGCGTCTCTTTT
>CALMZT010000455.1 GCA_937870805.1 uncultured Chloroflexota bacterium | reverse complement strand
ATATTTGAAAAATCATCGCTGTGGTTTGAACTCACCGAAAAGTCTCTGAAAATATGATTGTTGAGATGTGCAAAGTCTAGCTAAGGGACTAAGGATATGAAGTTAATTATTATTGTGAGGAAATGCACAAAAGATCACGGTTTAAATTAGTGGTTTCTTTGTTTGCTTTGAACTTCAACCTAAAATAGAATTCTCTCTTCATTCATCCTCTGGAATTGTTAGATAAATATTATGGTCGATTCCGCAAAGCCAGATCTTCAGCTTGAACCTATCGCACGTGTTGAAACTCCACCACCTGATTACAGCCGTGTGCGTACCATTGTGATTATCATCGCGATTCTGGTGATGGTGGTTTTGTTGTGGGAAGGGGTTAAGGCGTTCAGCAAAGCGAATAATTATGCACTCAACGTTGCTGGACAGACGATTGATCTGGCGAATTTTAACAATACCAAACTACCCCACTTAGGCAATATCTTCAATGCGTTTCTTGAACCGGCGCAGCGTAACGGTCCACCACTGTATCATACGCTGTTCGCTGCATCACTCTTTACATTAGGCGAGGCGGTTTTAGGATTTTTCATGGGTGGGGTGCTGGGATTTGTGCTGGCTATTATTTTCACGCACTCGTCTTTTATGCAACGTGGACTGCTGCCTTACGTGGTAGCATCGCAAACCGTCCCCATTCTGGCGATTGCGCCGATGGTGGTGGTGTGGATGCGACAAATTGAATTGTCTGCGCTGGCTGTGCCGATCATCGCCGCATATTTGACCTTCTTCCCTGTGACGATTTATGCGCTGCGCGGTTTTATTTCAGTTCCGCCAACGGAATTAGAGTTGATGCACTCGTATGCCGCGAGTTCGGTGCAGATTTTCTTTAAGCTGCGTTTGCCCAATGCGCTGCCGCAAATTTTTACCGCGTTAAAGATTTCGGCGACTTCGAGTGTGGTCGGTGCTATCATTGGTGAACTGCCTTCAGGCATTCAGGATGGACTGGGTGGCGCGATTCTCAATTTCAACCAATATTATACGCAGGGACCTGCGCGTTTGTGGGCAACGATTGTCGCGGCGGCATTGGTCGGTATTCTGTTTTTTGGTGTGGTGGCGTTTGCCGAACGATTGATTGTGCGCTGGCAAGTTAAAGAGAGCGACTAAGGCGTTTATTTGAGGATGTTGAGTTGGCAGCGATTATATCCGTAAAGAATTTAACCAAGCGCTTTCGGGCATCGGATGGGGTGGAAGTCCATGCGCTTGACGATATTAACCTTGATGTGCAGCAGGGAGAGTTCATTTCGTTGATTGGTCCTTCGGGCTGCGGCAAGAGCACTGTGCTGCGCATCATGGCGAATTTGATCGAGCCGACTTCGGGTGCGGTTACAGTGAACGGCAAGTCGGCGGCACAGGCGCGCAAAGATCGTGATTACGGATTTGTGTTCCAGAATGCAACGCTGTATGACTGGCGCACGGTGCTGAAGAATGTGCAGCTTCCTTTGGAGATTATGAAGTTTTCGCAGCAAGAGCGAGACCAGCGCGCACGCGAGATGCTGCGTTTGGTGGAGCTTGGGGATTTTGAAGGTAAATATCCCTGGCAGCTTTCGGGTGGTATGCAGCAGCGGGTGAGTATTGCGCGGGCGCTTTCGTTCAAGCCACGTATTTTATTCATGGATGAGCCGTTTGGCGCACTGGATGAGATGACGCGCGAACGTATGAATAACGAGCTGCTGAGCATCTGGAAAACGCTGGGAGTGACGTGTATTTTTGTCACACACAGCATTCCCGAAGCGGTGTATCTGTCGACGCGGGTGGTGGTGCTGTCGCCGAGACCGGGACGGCTGGCGGAGATTATCGACATTAATCTGCCGCACCCCCGCGGACCTGAAACGCGCGATCTAGATGATTTTTTCCACCTGATGAGCCGCGTGCGTGGCGCGCTGCGGGGTTTAGGGGGAGCGGATGACAAGCGCATTGAAGCTTACTAAAGGCGATCAAGCGCTGCATGGGTCGTCGGCAGGCTCCAAGGCGGCGCGCGGTGAGCGAGGGGGCTTAACGCATGACTGGATTGCGCTGCTGGTTATTTTTCTGGTGATTGTGACGTACCATATCCAGAATCCACTGCTGCAATTTGAAGCGCAGTTTGGCAGAGCCTTCCGTAACCCGACGCTGCAACCTGTGCTGGCAATCGCGCTGTTGATTGGCGTAGTGATTTTGGTCGGCAACTGGCGTAGTTTGCGCCAGCAGCCATTGAGATTAGCGGCGGCAGTTGGCTTGGGACTTTATACGCTGGATATGCTGCTGGCGGTTGTGCTGAAGTTTAACGTGTTGGGGATGGTGTTCGGCATTCCGCAAGAGGCGTTTTTCGAGCAGATTGGGGACGAGACGCAAGCGCTAGTGCCGTTGTTCCAGAATGCGCTGAGCGTCAGTACGATTTTTGAGTATATCGCGCTGGTGTGCGTGATTGTGCTGTGGGAACCCTGGCGGCGCGTGCCGCTGTATGTGCGCTCAGTGCGGCGGAATGCGACGGCGCTGCTGGTGGCGGTGATCGCGCTGTTCCTGTGGGAGGGGCTCATCATCGTCTTACAGGTGCAAGAGTTTTTGCTGCCGAAGCCGAGCACTATTGGCAGCACATTTGTCGAGATTTATCCTCGCCTCGTTTCGGTGGGATGGAACACGTTTCAGAATGCGTTCTGGGGATTTTTCGTCGGTTGCGGCTTAGGGGTGCTGACAGGATTGGTTTCGGCGCGGTTTACGAACTTTAGCAAGGCGCTGCTGCCGCTGGCGATTGCCATCAATTCAGTGCCGATTATCGCTTTTGCGCCGATTATCAACAACTGGTTTGGTGCCTTAAACCCTGCATCGAAGGTGGCGATTGTTGCGCTGTTGACGTTTTTCCCAGCGATGATTAGCACCGTGAAGGGGTTGACTTCGGTCAATACCACGTCGTTAGAACTGATGAGATCCTACGCGGCGAGTGAGTGGGAGATTTTCCGCAAGCTGCGTTTTCCGAATGCGCTGCCATTTATGTTTTCGTCGTTTAAAGTGGCGACGACGCTGAGTATGATTGGCGCGATTGTCAGTGAATACTTTGGCGGTAC
>CALMZT010000454.1 GCA_937870805.1 uncultured Chloroflexota bacterium | reverse complement strand
GTTTGCCGTAGCTCTGTTGAAACACTGCCGTATGCTGTTCCTGTTTACGCCGTTGGACGGCCTCAAACAAGGACTGCTCGTGGAAGGAAAGTGTGCGGCGGTCATGCCGAGTGCATAGAGACCGCACCGGACAGGGACGACAATCGTTCGTACTGAATTTTACTCTTGTTAGCTCATGGTCGCGGCGGTGGTCACGCATTGTCCAGGGCGCGCTGGTATGGCCTTGCGGACACGTCACCTGTCGTTTCTCCCAATCAATGGTGAACGCATCCATCTCGTAACCAGTCTTGTGTTGCCAAGTATGTTTTTCAACCACCGGCCCGACCAATTCCACACCATAATCGTGCTGACTGTCGTACAAGATGGGAGCCGAGGTGTAGCCCCTATCCACCAGATGTTCATCGGGTAGTAAATCGTGCTGCTGGAAGTGGTCATGGATTGGTTCGAGCGCATCTATATCGGGCTCAGTGGCGTTGGTGGTGCGAACCTGGGTAATGAGGTGTGGTGTATCATCATTACACGTTTCGCTGAAATGCACCTTGTAACCCATCCACTCACGCGAGCGTTTGTATCTGTAGCGGGCTTGTAAGTCAAAAGGGGATTGAAGCAGGCGGGCAGCCGGGGGCATCTCCTCTCGTTGGCGCTGACGCAGTTCATCCTCAATAAGGACATATTGTTGCAGCCAGATTTGGCGCAAAATTTCCACCGCGTCCAGTTGGCGCACCTCAACTGAGGCTATGGGGTCAAAATAGACCTGTTCAAGCAGGTGCAGCCCATCCCAACCAATCGTTACGACCAATGCATCACGTTCAGTCGCTTTCTGGGGCAAGCGGAATTCAGTCAAGGGTTGACCATAACGGCTATACCACTCCGGCGCGACCCAACCTTGGATCCAGTCAGGGGCAAATTCGGCAATAGCATCCAGGGCAGCTTGCAAGGTGCGGCCTGCCAATTCCAGGCGGTTGAGGTCGCGCACGCTCGCCAGCACATAAGTCGAGTCGGTGCGCTGCTTGCCGCCGCTACCCAGCAAGCCCGCGCGCCGAAAGTGTTCCAGCATGGTATTAAGCAGCCGTTCTCCGGCTTCATGCTCAAGTAAACGCTGGCGGAACTCGCTCAACACCGAGAAGTCAAAGCCTTCATCGGTCAGGTCGAGGCTGAGGGCGTATTTCCAGTCAATGCGTGAGCGCACAGCGTCAGCAGCCTGGCGGTCAGAGAGATTCTCGGCAAACTGCATGACACTGACCAGCGCCAGCCGCCAGGGGGCATAGGCAGGCTGACCGTCGGCGGGATACAGGTCGGTAAACTGGTCGTCAGCGAAGAATGTACCCAGCACATCCCGCATCTGCATGTAGACATTGCCTTTACGGAAGGCGCGGCGGGCGACTTTGGCGGTCAGGTCAGGAATAGGCGGAATGGCTTGCGGTTGTAGGGACATGCGGCACTCGCTTTCTCTCTTAGGAGGAGTTTGTGCCGGATTCTACCAGAAAAGGAACGCCCTATTCACGTATGAGGAAGATCAATTTCCCCTGCTGCCAGACGAGAGTAGAGTATTGTAATGCTCCAGTTCTCTTGACCGCTGCCTACAATCACATCCATAGGATGACGATCAGGAAAATTCTCCTTAATTGTTTGGTAGTATTCTCGCGGAACCAAAATTTTCAGAGCAAAGTTATCGGCTGGTACGTCGTACTCCTTAAGCAAGTCCATCATGTCCTTAGCAAGCTCGCTGAGCTGTTCTTCATCCATCTTTATCATCCTTGTCTACATGTGAAGCTGCGATACAACACATACCAGGTTGCCAATTTCTTCTCCCTAAAATAGAATAACGCAAATTTAGCCAGCAGTATATAGCGGCGTCCAAAGCGGTATGTGTCAAGGATTTTGAAACAACTTCGTGAAAAAGATTAAGCAAGATTCTCCGCTGGTTTGGGCGGGTTGATGTAAACCGCCGTCGGTGCACCCTTCATCATGGGTAGCCCTCCGCGAAAGCGTTCGGGACAAGCCTGAAAGGCTGCCAGCATGACCCGTTGCCGGTGCTGTTGCACAGCCATCGCCTCACCATAGTGAACACTGGCAGGTGTGAGCAGGTTCAATCCCGAATGGTAATGGTCGTGGTTGTACCAGGCAAAGAAAGTCCTTGCCCATTGACGCGCCGCATGGATGGAGCCAAAACGGTCAGGATAATCGGGACGGTACTTCATCGTTTTGAACTGCGCCTCACTGAAGGGGTTGTCGTCGGATGTGTGCGGGCGGCTGTGGCTTTTGGTGATGCCCAGGTCAAGCAGCAGTTGGCTTAAGGGCTTGCCTTTCATCGGACTGCCGTTGTCAGCGTGCAGCGTGAGTTGATCGGGTTGAATGCCCTGCTTACGTGCCGTCTCGGCGATGAGTTGCTTGGCCAGGTCACTACTCTCAACCTCGGCGATCATCCACCCCACCACAAAGCGGCTGAAAATATCCAGCACCGTGTAAAGTGGATAGTGGATCCAGGTGGCTTCACCCCGTAGATACGTAATGTCCCATGACCAGACCTGAATCGAGCCCGTCGCCAGCAGTTCGGGTTTCTGGTAGACTGGGTGACGACGGATAAGACGCCGTTCACGCACCTCGTCGTGCGCCGCAAGAATGCGATACATGGTGCGCCAGTGGCACAGATATGCGCCTTCATCCAGCAAGGCAGCATAGACCTGACGGGGCGCACAATCCATGAAGCGTTCGCAGTTGAGGGTCGCACGCACCTGCGCCCGCTCCTCAAGCGATAAGGCATGAGCCGGCGTTGGACGCGGTTGCGGTGCGACTTCAGGCTGGCGTTGTCGGTAGACCTGACTGCGCGGCACACCCAGCGCTTCACAGGCGCTTTTTACCCCGATTTGGGCGGCAAGTTCACTCACGATGGCTCCTCCTCCAGCAGGCGTGCCAACTTTTTTTGCGCCTCAATGATGAGTTCCGCCCGTGCCAACTCGCGCTTCAGCCGGGCATTTTCGGCTTCCAGACGACGCATTTCGGCGCGATTCGGGTTGGCGACAGGACCACGCTGCTTGCCTAACGTCCCCTCGGCATGGGCTGTGCGCCACTTGCCAATCTGGGCGTAGGTCAAGCCCTCGCGTCGCAACAGTGACCCTAACTCGCCATGCTCACACTGCTCGGCTTCTGCCACGATGCGCCGCTTGTAGTCGGCACTGAAGCGCCGACGCTCGGCTTTCGGCTGGACTTCTGGATTAGCTTTACGACCATTTTCTGACACGTTCGTTGTCCCTGTTCTCCGCCCTGCAATTGTATATTAAACTTTGAAGGTGAAGTTGTTTCATCCATTATGGCACACAGGGGTTAGACGATCATTCATTTCAACTAATAGGGACTTGAAATTTGAAGCTGTTTCTGTTTCAGTTGCTTTCACTTCTCCAAAGGGTCATTATAAGTTGTCAAATCATTAAAAATAGATCAAGTGATGAGCAGTCTGAATTACCTCTCCCAAGTAATTTCTAGGCTAAAACTGGTCAAGGTCTCAGGATTATTTGGTCTATCGATATAGACTGAATACTCACC
>CALMZT010000453.1 GCA_937870805.1 uncultured Chloroflexota bacterium | reverse complement strand
TTGAGCCAACAGTCTCCTGTTTTTCTCCCTCTCTCCGCTGGCGGGGAGAGGGTTGGGGAGAGGGGTAAATTGAACCTGTGAGCGAAAGTTATAATTCTGGCTCTTCTTGCTGTTGATCGTTTTCCCGTTGTCGAACGTTAAAGGTCGTTAAACGTTCACGCACCGCATGGATGCCGAGCACTGCAATCAAAGCTGGGCTGCCAATGACAAACAAAATAGGAACGCTGAGACTCAACCAGAGGATAACAGCCAAAAACATCAGCAGCATCAATGTATAAAGTGGGCTGGCAAACACGGTGAGCAGCGCATTACGAAAAGCGTGCCTCAGATCCTTTTTCTCCTGTTCCACCAAGTAGGTCAACCCGTAGAACTGTATACAGAACCACACAAATCCAATCACCAGTGTCAGGACAAGGAAGATCGTAGTCTGTGCGAATTGGCTGTAAAATTCGATGCTGATGCGCAAAAGTAGAACGGCGGCGGTGTTCATCAGCATCCACAGCCAACCTTTGAAAAAGTAGCGTTTCGTACCCTGGACAAATTCACGCCAGTTTGTGCCATGTGTGGTGATGAGTGAGTGTACAGCATAATAGAATCCGAACGTCGCCGGAGGACCAAGCACGACGGTAATCCAGCACAACGCTAACAGTGTGTTCAGGATCAACAGGCTAAGCCACGCATACCACCACTCGGTCAATGAGTTCCGAATCACCTGCCATGAAGCAGTAAGCTGTTTCACGATTTTAGCATCCAGCTACTTATACTTTACGCTTGATGTGGATTGAAGCACCTACATTAAAGATTGCATTAAAGGTTCAAAAGAACCGCAAATAGACGGTCTTTTGTGCTACTCTTGCTTAAACACATGTCCAAAAGGAAGGGTCATGCTCCCAAGAACCGCAGTTACGCATCTTTTGCCGCAACAACAGCCTCAGACTTTGCAGCAATCGATTATTTTGCCACCGCCGCAAATTCACATCAAGCGTTATATAGGGCGATTGCATCAAAATCGCAAATTGGGTCAAGGAAGGTCAGAAACGTCATTGTAGGGGCGAACCTGTGTGTTCGCCCGCTGCTCAGCCCTGTACGCTTGTCCCTACAAATATGTTGTGAACCCTCATAGCCTTTTCATTAAATTTCATGCAATCTCCCTAGCGTTATACTTTATCTGCCTGATAGACCGCGTTCATGCATCTGCATACAGACTTCCGCCACATGGGTATATCCTATATCATGATGCGTGTGAGGAATGACCAGCAGCTCGCGTATTTTGGGCATTGTCTTTTAAATGTCCTGTTTTCATACTTTGAATGAAGATGCTACCGCAGAACCTCTTATTTAGCCTCAGTCCAATAACCAACTGATTGAAGGAAAATAAACATGCATATTGTGCTGAGTGGGAATGATTGGCAGTTCAAAGATTACTATGGGGAAGATTGGCGTTGGCGCGATGCTCACAAGCCCAATACCCGCGATGTACGATTTTGGCGGCGCGGCACAGTCCCTGGCAGTGTTCACCATGATTTATGGACAGTCGGAGAAATTCCTAACCCTTACTTTGAGCGTAACAGCCTGCTGCTCGAATGGATTCCCGAACGAACATGGCTTTACAAGAAAACATTCTTTGTGGATCACAATCTGAGAGACAAACGCATTCAGCTGCACTTTGAAGGCGTAGATTACGAGGCGGAATTCTTTCTTAATGGTGAATTATTAGGCAACCATCGCGGAATGTACACGCCTGCTGTGTTTGAAGTGAGTGAACAGCTTCGTTATGGAGAGGAAAATTTACTTGCTGTCGTGATTGCGCCCGCCCCGCAAGAACAGCCACAAATAGGACGCACGAGTGCGGTACGCACACACAAAAGCCGCATGACTTATTGGTGGGATTTCTGCCCACGCATGATTCATGTCGGCATCTGGGATGATGTCTATCTCAATGTGACTGACGCCGTGCGGATTAATGATATTTTTGTGCGTCCACTGCTGGCAGACGATTTTAGCGCCGCCGAGATGAATGTATCGACTGAACTTGACGCCGCTCAACCTCAGATCATAGAAGTTGAAATTACGCTGAGGTTGGAAGGTAAAATTCAAGCGCAGCACCGTATAGCTGAATCGTTAAGCGCTGGACGAAATCAGTTGAGTACGAGCATTCACCTCCATGAGCCGAAACTGTGGTATCCAAACGAGTTGGGCGAACAGCCGCTGTACGAGGTGGAAGTCTCCATTTATCCTTCGGACTCTACTGAAGGTACTTATCTAGACCGCCGAACCGTAAAGTGTGGTATCCGAAAAATGGAACTTGTTCGCAATGAAAACAGCGACCCCGATGCACTCCCTTATACGTTGGTCGTCAACGGCAGAAAAATGTACATCAAAGGCTGGAACTGGGTTCCAATCGATGTGATGTATGGCGTCCCTCGTCCAGAAAAGCTGCAACACCTGCTGCTGCTCGCCCAACGTGCGCACGTCAATCTGCTGCGCGTGTGGGGTGGCGGACTCATCGAAAAAGAGGCATTCTACGACTTATGTGATCGACTTGGCATCATGGTATGGCAGGAATTTATTCAGTCGAGTTCCGGTATCGACAATCATCCAACGGATGCCCCTGAATTCATCGAGATGATGGTGCGCGAAGCTGAACAAATCATCCCGCGCAAGCGCCATCATCCCTCTCTGGTCATATGGTGTGGCGGGAACGAGCTTCAAGCTGGCTCTGAGCAACCTTTAGATGATCGGCATCCCCTGTTAGCCGCTTTAAAGCATACGGTTGCGCGCCTTGACCCTGACCGGTTCTGGTTAGCCAGCTCACCTACCGGGCGCGTGTTTAGCAATTCGCTGGAAAATATCGAACGTGACCCTGATGCGCTTCACGATGTACACGGTCCCTGGGAATATCAAGGAGTCACTGCGCAATATACCCTCTACAATTGGGGAACATCGCTTCTGCACAGCGAATTTGGCGTCGAGGGGATGACTAATCGCAAAAGTTTGGATGCGACGATTGCTAAAGAACATCAACTACCTGTAACGCTGGACAATCCTTATTGGCAACATTTGGCGGCGTGGTGGGTTAAGCAAAAAATGTGGCAGGAAGTCTTCGCTGAAATTGCCGACATTGAAACTTGGCGGCATGCCACTCAGTTTATGCAGGCAGAAGGATTGCGTTATGCGTTAGAAGCAGATCGACGGCGCAAATATCGCAACAGCGGTACGCTTCCCTGGCAGTTTAATGAACCTTATCCGATGGCAGCGTGTACATCAGCAGTGGATTATTATGGGCAACCGAAACCCGTTTACTACGCTGTTGCTCATGCTTATGAAGCAATCCACATCTCGGCAAAATTTCCAACGATTGCATGGGGAGGGCGCACAGATTTTGAGGCAGAAATATGGGTGAATAATTCTCATGCGTCCGCTTTTTTAGACGTTCTCCTGGAGATAAAAGTCGTCGGTCAAAGTGGATACACTTATAAAGCATGGGAAGAACAGGTAGTATGCCCCGCCAACAGCGCTGCTTTACTCCTGCCGTTAACGTTGTCGCTCACTGAGTTGAAGGAGGATGTATTTTTCCTTGACCTGTGGCTTCACGACACAGCAGGAAAGCTACTCTCCCACAATCGGTATCCTTTTTCAC
>CALMZT010000452.1 GCA_937870805.1 uncultured Chloroflexota bacterium | reverse complement strand
ATGACACGGGATAAGTGGATAGCATTTATCAATGAGACCGCTGGTTCGCTTGCTGGTGATCCAATTGAGCGTGGCGCAGAACCTCCTTTGGAAATTCGAGACGAGATTGAATGAAATATTTGCTAGACACCAATACCCGTATTCGTTTCATTTGATTTGATTTTGCACTGAGAACTGCCTATCATCCACTACTGAATCTTGCTGCTTACCAGAAAGAGAAATAGTGATGTCCACCTTGAGCAGTTCACCTACGTGGCTGGCGTTGACACAGCACTTTCAGGAAATCCAAAACATCCACATGCGCGACCTCTTTGCGCAAGACCCGCAGCGTTTCGCCCATTATTCGCTGCGTTTTGGCGACATCCTCTTCGACTACTCCAAGAATCGCATCACCGAACAGACGCTGCTGCTGCTGCTCAACCTCGCGCGCGAATCCAACCTCAGCCAGCAGATGGAGCGCATGTTCAACGGCGAAAAGATCAACGTCACCGAAAACCGCGCCGTGCTGCATGTCGCCCTGCGCAATCGCTCCAATCGCCCGATTCTGGTCGCTGGCGTCGATGTCATGCCCGAAGTCAACCGTGTCTTGGGGAAAATGCGCCTGTTTAGCGAAGCAGTGCGTTCCGGCGCATGGCGCGGCTACACCGACAAGCCGATAACCGACGTGGTGAACATTGGCATCGGCGGCTCCGATTTAGGTCCCAAGATGGTCACGCTGGCGCTGGCGCATTATGTGCATCCCGACCTGCATTTTCACTTTGTCTCGAATGTCGATGGCACGGATCTGGCGGAAACCTTAAAGCGGCTCAACCCTGAAACGACGCTGTTCCTCATCGCGTCCAAAACCTTCACGACACAGGAAACGATGCTGAATGCCCATTCGGCGCGCAGTTGGTTTTTAACCTTCGCCAAAGATGAAGCCGCCGTTGCCAAGCATTTCGCCGCGATGTCCACCAACATCGAAAAGGTGCAGCAGTTCGGCATCGACCCGCAGAATATGTTTGAGTTCTGGGATTGGGTGGGCGGGCGTTATTCGCTGTGGTCGGCAATTGGGCTGTCGATTGTGCTGGCAATCGGCATGGAGCGTTTTGAAGAACTGCTGACAGGCGCGCACAAAGTCGATGAATACTTCCGCACGACGCCCTTTGAGCAAAATATTCCTGTCATCATGGCGCTGCTGGGCATCTGGTACAACAACTTCTTCGGCGCACAAACACACGCGATATTACCTTACGATCAGTACCTGTCGCGCTTCTCCGCTTACTTCCAGCAGGGCGATATGGAAAGCAACGGCAAGAGTGTGACGTTAGATGGCGAATGGGTCGATTACAGCACGGGACCGATCATCTGGGGTGAGCCGGGCACGAACGGTCAGCACGCCTTCTACCAGTTGATTCATCAGGGCACGAAGCTCATCCCCTGCGACTTTCTAGCACCCGCCCGCACACTGAACCCACTCGGCAATCACCACACCGTCCTCCTCGCCAATTTCTTAGCGCAAACTGAAGCGCTGATGAAAGGCAAAACGCCATCGGAAGTGCGCGCTGAATTCGCCGCCGCCGGGAACGATCATCCGTCCGATATGCTGGTAGCCGCTAAGACCTTCGCAGGCAACAGACCCACGAACTCATTCCTGTTCAAAGAACTGACGCCGGAAACACTCGGCTCACTGATCGCGCTTTATGAGCACAAGATTTTCACGCAGGGCGTCATCTGGAACATCAACTCATTCGATCAATGGGGGGTGGAACTTGGCAAGCAGCTAGCAAAGATCATCGAGCCAGAACTCAGCGGCTCCGAACCCATCACCACCCACGACTCGTCAACCAACGGGCTGATAAACTACTACAAACAAATGCGCTAAAACCCAATGATGTAGCGACGTGAACAATCAGCCGACATAACACCTATTTTCATACTCAAACGCTCAACAACGCGCGTATTGAAGCCCCTCTCCATGTGTCGATAGCTTATCTATCCTCAACGTCTTAAAAATGGAGAGGGGTTGGGGTGAGGTTCAACGCCAACCTCCACTTTCTACTCATTGCTCATTGCTCATCACTTCCTGCTTCTCATGCACGAAGCGCCACAGCATGAACCACGAGACCAGCGCAATCCCGCTGGCAATCGCACTCGTCGCCGCGAAGTTGCCCAGCACAGCGTACAGCCACGCCCCGAACATCGCGCCCACCAGCCGCCCTAAGGAATGCGCGCCCACGTTGCTGCTCATCATGATCGCGCGCGCATTGGGCAGAATCTCCGTGAACAGCGGAATCGACGCGACGATAGCGGTTTCGATGCCCACGAAAATCACGAATACCATCGCCAGCGTCAGCGGCAGGCTAAATGACAGCGTGGGCAGCACCACATAGCCGAGACTCGACACACCCGCGCCCAGCAGCGCCATCCTGCGCTTGCCGAAACGATCCGCCATCCCGATCACCACGAACTCACCGACGACCTCCGCCACCGCAATCACAACCGTCACCGTGCCCAACGCCGTCAGCTTCAACTCAAACGTCGCTTCCATGTACGCGCCGTAGTTGATGAAAAAGATTTCGTTGGCGATCACCAGCAGCATCGAATAGCCCATCGCGCCGAACGACGCCGGATTGCTGCGCAGCGCCCGCCACGTCGCCAGCGGCGTAATCGGGCGCGGGATGTCGCCGGTGGGGTGGTCGGCGGGCAGGTAGCGATAGACGGCTGCCAGCGCCAGCAGGTTAAAAATTGCTAACACAATGAACACGCTTTGCAGCCCCGACGCGCCCAGCAGATACCCCGCAATCGGTGCGATCACCAGCAGCGACCCCGCCCAACTCAGTTCGGTGATGCCAATCGCCGTCGCCCGCCGCACATAGGGCACATGATCGGCAATGTATGCCGACATCGCCGGGTCAAACAGCATTTTTGCGATGCCGAACGCGATCATCACGCCCGCGAACAGCGCGAACTGCGGCGTTAGCGCTCCCAGCAGGCTCGCCAGCACAATCGCCAGCAGCGACCCCATCATCACCCGCTTGCGCCCAAAACGTTCGCCAATCGGTCCCAGCAGCGGGCTGCCGATGCCCACGCCTGCATTCACCGCCATCACGTTCTGCACGCTCTCCAGCGGCACGCTCAGCTGGCGGCTGATTTCAGGCAGAAACGGATAGGGGAAGCGCCGCGTAAAATTGAGCACGAGGCGCGTGAAAGTGAGCGTGAGGATGTCGGAGGTCAGCGTTTTCGGTTTGGGGTTCAAGGGGGTGCTTCCTTCGTAAAACAATAATCTGATCTTAACGATTTGACGCGCGGCGGTCTATAGCCATCGCAGCAAATATGTGCTACATTTGTGAACCATGACACGATCACAGCGTAAAGCCCTTCGTTTCGCCTTCAAACTCATGCGCGGCGATTACCGGAACGACCTGCTCCCCTACGTCTCCGGTTATTGGATTGAGCCTGACCGCGACCCTGACCGACCTTATCTCGATGAAGCCACGTTCACTGACCTGCTGATGGCTGGCGCTTTGGAGTGCCGCGTGTTTTTGAACCGCGAGATGACGTGGATGTACCGCATCACACGTTCAGGCTGCGAGGCGATAGGCGTGGATTACCCGTTGAGGCTGATTATCGGCAAGGAAATGCTGCGGCGACGGCTGAGCAGCACACGCCCGAACGGTCATCTGCGGCGGTTTCCGCTGCCGCCGAGCGACAAACGCCCCAGGTACGACAACCACAACTTCCACACGCGGCGGCAGGCTTATTTTAGGCGCGGCGGCTATAGTTAGAAGAAGTTAGAAAAAACAGACTTGCGCGCAATGCAACGGTTGAGTGCAATCTGAAATGTAGAAAGCGTGTATATTTTGTGCGCACGATGAGAAAGTGAACTCAGCGTTTGCGCGCAATTCCTGCACGCGCGCAAAGGGGTGTGAAAAAGGGCAAAAATCGACGCAAAAGTTAGAAAAGGTTGGCGATTTCTAACGAATAGCGTTTAAAGGCATTGTGACAGCGATTCGTTTTTATTTATCTCATTACGCGGAGATGACGAACGTCACCGATGAAGCTCTCCAATGTTATCAACTTGGGTTGTACTGATGTTGGGTACTTGGAAATTAGCGGTTTTGGTACGACAAGCTTTACATGCTCCTCTTCCATTTCAGCAAACTGCGATTCAGAAACACCTTCCTGAAGAGTTAAGAGATGTCTTTCATCTAGCCGTTTAGCTTCAGGTATTATTTGACGCCATCTATCTTTGCACGTCGTTTTCACAGCAAGCATTCGTAAATGTGTTTTTGGAAAACTGTTGTCGCGGTAAAGGGCTTGTGAAGGAAAGAGGAAATCAGGTCGCCTGCCTGGTTCAGACTGAACACCATGCTCGAATGATTCTCCTTCGATAAGTCCTTCTTCAAGAAAGATTGCCTTTGTGTGGAGTTCAAGAGATCGACCTGATCTAGCTTTTCTACGCTGAAGGATACTTTGAGCCTGATTCACAAACTCATCTACAGTGGAAAAGCCAGCCGCGATGCGTGGCATTTCATAGGCTTCCTCAACTGTAAGGAAAAGCTCATATTCACACTCGCGTCGCTTGAGTAGCCTTTCATCACAATTCAGATTGGTCAGTGGTTGTAACTCTGTTACTTGGGTAATAATTTCTGCGCCTGTTGGAAAACGCTCAAGCCACAATTGGGGTAATTGGTCTCGTGTAAGTCTACAGTTTACAGAAGGGGGAATATACTTGAAAATCTCAACACTGTCTGGCGTCCATATTCTACTCTGTCCTGGCTCAACAGGACCAATATGGTCTTCAATGAAATCTTCCTCTAAGCTGTTGTTACAAACCCATACATGAAGTTCTATATCGGACTTAGAGGTGTGAAAAACGAAAACGGCAAGAGCGCCTGTGCTATCAGGATCGAGAAGTGCTGAAGAACTACCACCCCATTGGGTTATCCGTGCTTCATTGCGAGTCCCTCCAAATAGCTTATTGTTGTACCAGATTGCTCTAACTTTGCGAGAATCTGTGTGAGAATCTATATAAGCGTCAATCCATACCTCTGGATTCTGTCTGGTATTGTCAGCAAGCGACGGAAGAACCTGAAACAGAAAATTTTTCTCAATATACGGTCCAGCCTGATGTGAACCTGTAGCCAGTGTGTCGTTACCCGAAAGACGCTTTAAATACCATACGTATCCCGGTTGGGATTGTGTTGTAACCCAGTCCGATAGATCGGTTATTGGCATGTTATCCCCCTTATCTCGCCAACCCGTTCCTCCGATTTGAGCCATTTGACAATTCTGTCAAGAGTTTCTGTTTCTCCAAGTTTTTCCCTGCCGCGCAAGGCACATTCCCATACAGTAAGGTAACGCCATCCAAAGTTAAGCAGTCTTTCCCTAACATCAGCATCTCGCTTTTGATTACCTGTCAATTTTTCCTGCCAGAAATCTCTTCTTGTATCAGGCAGCTTGAAGAGGTAACAGTCGTGACTATGCCAGAAACAGCCCGCCACAAAAATGACTGCCTTATATTTTGGAAGCACTAGGTCAGGTTTTCCGGGCAAGTTTTTGGCATGAAGCCTATATCGGAAGCCACGTTTGTGGAGACCACGACGTATCGCCATCTCAGGCTTTGTATTTGCTCCTCGAATCCCTGACATCATGCGACTACGGGTTTCGGGGTTCACTATATCAGGCAAGAGCTTTCTCTGTAGCTACGTAATCAGGGAACAATGCGAGTTGCGTGAACTCCTCTGTCTGGATTTTCCCTACAACTTCCTTTACCTCAGAAGTTATGTATGGAAGCATCAATCTTGCCACCCTTTCTACTACAGGAACTACAACTGCGTTGCCAAACTGTCGGTAAGCTTGGGTATCGGAAACAGGAATTTTAAATTTTTCCTGTCCCGGTTTGTCAAAACCCATAAGGCGCGCACACTCTCGTGGGGTAAGGCGGCGCGGCGCTTTTCCCTCCTGAGCGACAAGAATTTCAGAACCATCTTTAAAATATCGGGCAGATAGAGTACGCGCTATGTCATTTGGTCCCACAAGCCCAAAACCAAACCCGTTTCCCTTTTCCCGATGTTTAGCTGCGTAGTTCTGAAGATATGACCACAGATGGTCGGATAAAGTATATTTCCCAGATACGGTTGCTAATTTGCCATTCGTATACGGTGGTTCGGGGAGTTCAGAACCATCTTCTGGATGAAGAATATCACGCAGTTTAGGTCCATCCACAACTGAAGGGAATGTTAGAGTATCGAAGCTGAAACTGTTTTTTTCTCGGAAGCCGACAATGAAAATTCTTTCCCGATGCTGTGGAACAAAGGCTTTTGCATCCAATACTTTTACATGAACCTGATAACCAAGTTCTTCTGTAAGGGTTTGGTATATGATCTTAAAAGTTCGTCCCTTGTCATGATTTAACAGATTTTTCACGTTCTCAAGCACAAATGCCTTCGGTTGGTGATATTCCAAGATGCGAGCAACATCAAAAAATAGCGTACCCTGAGCATCACACCTAAAGCCATGAGGTTGCCCTAGAGCATTTTTCTTGGAAACACCCGCAATCGAAAAAGGCTGGCAAGGAAATCCTGCTAATAACACATCATGCTTGGGTATATCAGCCGCTTCAATTTTGGTTATATCTCCGGCTATTCCGTGTTCACACTCGAAGTTTGCTCTATAAGTACGAACCGAATAATCATTCCATTCACTTGTGAACACACATTGACCGCCTATCGCATCAAAGCCCTTGCGAAGTCCACCAATGCCGGCGAAGAGATCTATGAATTTGAAATTTGTGGAAGAGGATTGAATAGTATTGCGCTCCGCAGCAAGGCGCAGGGTATCCAAAACAGGCTTCCTAGGTTCGCTTTCTCCATTTGCCCATCTATAGGCAGTTCTTTCGGAATAGCCTGTTAAATCAGCAGCTTGCTTCAGAGTTAATGCAGCCTGTTGTCGTAATTTTGTGAACTCGTTCATAATGCCCTATTGGGAATTTTTCTGCCATTATGACAGAAATAAACCTAGAACACAAGTACCATAGATAACATTATGAAATCAATATTACACCCCGCATTAAAGTGTCAAAAGGAATGCGAATGTGTGCCGTTTCGTGATTCGCGCATGTGATCGTTTCGCATCCCTAGAATACCCGCCGCCTTACCACCCCTTGCCTGCATATACGTGCCACAGCGCTCCCTCAAAAAACGCAGGTGGAACGCCGCGAACTCATTTTGCCGCCGCCTCACGTTCCACGCCGCGTACCTGCGTCGTTTCAGGCGCACCTTTTCAATCATCCCCATCCATCAGGGCAACGGGTAGCGCTCGTCCAGCGCCAGGTTCAAGCGCAGCACGTTCACGCGCGCCTCTCCCAGCAAGCCGAACGTGCGCCCTTCGGTGAACTCCGCGATCAAATTTTCGACCTCCGCGACCTCAATTCCGCGCAGCGCCGCAATCCTTTGAGCCTGATAAAGCGCTGCCGCCGGGCTAATCTGCGGATCAAGTCCGCTGCCGGAAGCCGTGACCAGATCAACCGGAATCGGCGCGTCGTTGGTCACGCCCGCCAGCGCGTCGGCTTGGCGCAGGGCGTTGATGCGTGCCTGTACGATGCCTTCGTCGCCAATCAACGCCGGGTTCAGCGGTCCATAATTTGAGCCTGACGAGGCGGCGGCGTTATAGGGCACAGGTCCGGCTGCCGAGAGCCGTCCCCAGAAATAGGACGGCGCGGTGAACTCCTGCCCGATGAGTTCCGAGCCGACGACAGTGCCCGCGTCGTTGACGATCAGGCTGCCGTTCGCCTGATGCGGGAAGATGACCTGCGCGATGCCCGTAATCAGCGCCGGGTAGAGCACGCCCGTAATCAGCGTGAACACCGCGAGCGAGACGATAGCGGGGCGAATGATTTGATTCAGCTGCGTTTTTGCTTTGATCGCCATGTTTGTTTTCTTCTTTCAGTTGCGGGCGCACACATAGGGGCGCCCCTACGTTCGTGTGGTTGCGGGCGCACACATAGGGGCGCCCCTACGTTCGTGTGGTTGCGGGCGCACACATAGGGGCGCCCCTACGTTCGT
>CALMZT010000451.1 GCA_937870805.1 uncultured Chloroflexota bacterium | reverse complement strand
TTTCGCCGCTTAATTGGCGAAGGTATTGAATAAAAGAAATGAAAATGTTGGAGGAACAGAGCCATGAAACTTTTCCGACATATTCTCGCAATCCTGCTCCTGCCCGGTATGGTGACGGTAGTCATACCGGCGCTGATTCTCTTTACCAGCGGCGTTATCAATATCGGCTGGTCATGGTCGCCGCCATTGAGTTTCATCCCTCCCATTATAGGGCTGATTTTTATAGGGCTAGGATTATTCTTCATGGTTCAAACGATAGCGCTTTTTGTGACTGTTGGGAAAGGTACATTAGCCCCCTGGGATGCAACTGAGCACCTTGTTGTTCAAGGCATCTACCGCTACGTTCGCAACCCGATGATTACGGGCGTATTTTGTATCCTGTTAGGCGAAACGATTCTTTTCGGTTCGCTCCCACTGCTCTATTGGTTCGCCTTCGCCGTGCTGCTGAATCTGATTTACATCCCCCTGCTGGAAGAACCCGGCTTAGAACAGCGCTTCGGAGCATCCTACCAGCGTTACAAACAGCATGTGCCGCGCTGGATTCCCCGCCTTCACGCCTGGGATGCGACAGAATAAATTACCCGCCACTCTCGTACTTATTGACAATTTCTTCCGCCTTCTTGTACTCTTCCGAGCCTTCGTCGGCGGTATCCAGAATCTTGGAGGCGGCGAGATATTCGTCCATCGTGATCTGCTGACCGCTGGTACGATGCAGCTTGTGGCGGTCTGCTTCCAACGTCAGCGCTTCGTCGTGCGTCAGCGCGCCGTGTTCCGCGATCATCTTTTCCACTTCTTCGTTGGTCAGCGTGCCGTTTTGCTTCAGTAAGGCTTCAAGTTTATCAAACGTCACAGACATCTAGAAAGCCTCCGCAAAATATTGTGCCAATAAAGTTTCACTAATTCTAGCGGAATTACTAGCGATTGGGGGTTAAAATTAAAGTACAATTTGGCATACAATGATTTAATCGAACATCTGTACACAATCAAAACCCTATGACGCGCATCTTCATCAGCTACAGCCGCCAGGACGAAGTGTTCTCACGTAAACTTGCCGCCGCGCTCTCCGATGCCGGCTCCGATGTCTGGATTGACGTTCAGGACATCCCCGCTGGCTTGAAGTGGAGCCGTGCTGTCCAGGAGGGACTCGACATCTGTGATGTGATGGTCGTCGTCATCTCTCCGTCGTCGATGGCATCCTCCAACGTCGAGGACGAATGGCAGCACTACTTAGATCGGCGCAAGCCCATCATCCCCGTGCGCTGGCTGCCTGCTGATGTGCATTTCCAACTCAATCGCATTCAATTCGTGGACTTCTACCAGCAAGAATTTGATATTGCCGTTAAACAGTTGTGGGCAGAACTCGAACGTGTGCGCGTCGATGGCACGTCACGCCGCCGTGAACCCGCGCCCGAAGCCCCAAGGTTCGACATGCGCGCGGCAATCGAAGCCTTCTACAAGGCGCGCGACGATAAGGATTGGTTCGCCGCGCACGAATGGTTGCAGCGGATGCGTTCGCACGGCAAAGTCCCGCGCACCTTCAAAATCGACGTGCTGGAAGCCGAAGTGCGCGAATACGTTGAGGAGATGGATTTCGAGCGTGAAACCGCCGTCAAGCGTCAGCAATGGGAACAGGACGCCGCCCGCGAGTACGATATTATCCGCCTGATGGCGCGCCACGACGACCCCGCGCGTGTGTGGGAGGCGCTGCAAACGTTCTGGGACACGTTCGAGGACTACGACCCCGACGGCTTAGGCGAACGCTTCAAACCGATGAAAACGCTGCGGCTGTACGTCGAACAATCCGCGATCAGCCTGTTCCCCAATCTGGTGACGGCGGCGAAGCAGTACGGCGTGAATTGTGTGCGTACAGAACGCTACGACAGCGCCGACGCCATCCTTGTGTATCAACTGCTGCTGCCCGAAATGCGCGAAAAGTTTGAGCGCAAAGGCGTGCCGATCTTCACCATCAAAAGCATCATGCCGCGCGATGACCTGCTGCGCGAACTGGTGAAGCTGGCGAAATAGTGGGGCGACCTCTCTGTAAAACAGGGGCAAGGCAGCCTAATGTTTTTGTCTGCACATTAAATATATCCTGACGTTGGTTCGGGCTGCTTTTTTTCTAACCATAAATCAACCCGAACGTTAAATGTAAGCCGAAGATGCAGAGACTTAACAGAGTAGTTTTTAGTCGATAGTCTTTAGTCTTTAGCTCGGTGCGTTACCTTTACGAGTCCTTGCGCTACAGGAAGCGTAGCATGAAACGGTGTTCCTTTGCGTTCCTTTTGACACTTTAATGCGAGGTGTAATGTAAGGGGAGAGTTAAAAGTGGAAAGCAATGAGCAACGAGTATGCTGCTTGTTCTAGCCAGTGGTTAAACTTCACAATAAGTAATTTGAGGGAGAAATCGTGACATGGTTTTCCCTCAGAAACCTAATTATGAAGGTTAACCAGTGTTTGCGGTTTTTCGCCTCAAGCTAAAGGTTTGAGGCTGCCGAAAATACGATAAGCACACTAATGCAGATTAAGAATTTGTTTGGGTAACGACGCATTCCCTTTGTCGGGAGTCGGGAGCACACGTTGGTGCTCCCCTACGATCTCGTTCTCCGTATTATTTGGTTAAAGAGCATAATCCCCTTGTTTGCACTAGATTTACCTATGGGTCTAATAGTCGGGAGCACACGTTGGTGCTCCCCTACGAGTATGGTTCTTCGCTATTTTGTTAAAGAGTCGGAAGCACACATTGGTGCTTACAAGGGTTGGTTCTGGCGTAAGGTTGCTGTCAATGGAGTGCCTTGAGTGCGCTTATCATTTTTGTTTAGCCCGATGCTTTTGCTGAGGCGAAGAAAAGCTACCACCCGTTGGTGGAACAAACCAGTACAGCAACCACCTTATGTTGCAGAGTTATCTACTGCCAACAAGGGGCTTAAGCCCCTTGTTCACCCGTCAAATTAACCTGGTCGGTGTACTTAGCGTCGTGAGCGAGATGAGTGAAGTGGAGGGACGCTGCGCAAGTGAGAATCGCCCTCAACGTCCCCACGATCTATTTCGCGGAGCAACAAACGCATTGTTTTGAAAACGGACAAGGCGTGCCTTGTCCCTACAAATTCGTGCGGCTATTTGGAATCGTCAAGCACAAAGGTCACGAGCATGTTGACTTTGTAGCGCGTGATTCTGCCGTCCACAATTTCGACTTCCTGCTCCTTGATCCATGCGCCTCTGACTTGACGCAGGGTTTCGGTGGCACGGCTGACCCCCTGTAGAATGGCATCCTCAAAACTCTTTTCGGATGTGGCACTGATCTCGATGACACGGGCAACAGACATAAAAAATCTCTTTCTCTAAACGTGCGGGCACGTCGGCAATTACTCTTTGTATATAACATTTCCCGTAAGAATCGCATATAACAGCTCAGCTTGATGCAAATGGATTTCAGGTAGGCTTGATGGATTTGACCAGCGTGAGCAACATCGTGGCAATTTCTTCGACAGGCAGCACAAAATCCACGACGCCTGTTTCAATGGTTGCGCGTGGCATACTGGGCGCTTCGGCGGTGCTGGCATCCTGGGCAATGACTATCCCACCCATCTTTTTCACCAGTACCGCACCTGTGGCTCCATCACTATCCATACCTGTGAGCACTACAGCAATCACACGTTCTCTTAAATGCAGAGCCGCCGTTTCAAAGAGCTTGTTCCCAGCCGGACGGACAAAGTGTTCGCGCGGAGCGTCGGATAGGGAGAGCGTAGCATCATCATTGACGAGTAAATGTTTATCGGGCGGCGCGATATAGACGACGCCGGGTTGTAGCTGATCCGCTTCTCGTGCCTGTTTGACCTTTAACGCTGTGCGGCGGTCAAGGATTTCAGCCATGACGCTGTTATGATCGGGGGAGATATGCTGGACGATGGCGATAGCAGCAGGAAAGGTAGCGGGCAGGGCAGACAGGATGGGGGTTAAGGCTTGTAGCCCGCCTAAAGAAGCGGCAAACACGACAATATCGAAAGCAGTATTGGGAAAGGGGGGTGGTCCTGTAGACCCTGTGGAGGGCGGCATTGAGCGCATCCTTATTCAAGCGGCAGGCAGCAGATCAGCGCCGAATAGTCGTCAATCTAGGACGCTTCATCAAAGTATACATCACTATCATCAACAGAGTCATCAGTGAAACTGCTGCTCCCACGTAAACGGTGACAGGCACGAATTCGAGGACGACGCGCTGATTGTCGCCGGGTGTAATGGGCACGCCGACGAGTCCGGCATAGGTGTCGATGATGGGCACGCTGCCGCCGTTGAGCGTGGCGCGCCAGCCAGGATAGTTCGCCAGCGCCACCGTGAGCAGGGCATTTTCGCTGGTACTGACGGTCATCTCCAGGCGTTCAGGTGTGAGCATCGTGAAGTCGTTCACTGTTGAGTTGGCGGGGCGCGTGCCTGACAGTTCAACAGGCAAGGGCTGCGTGGTCACGGCGATTTCACGCAGATTAATGCGCGGGTCACTCATGATCTGGCGCGCGAACACAGGGTTGTTTTCCGCCACGCGCACATCATAGACCAGCCAGGCGAAGGGGCGCGGGTCGAGCAGTTCAAACACTTTGTATTGCACGCCGTCGTAGTTTTGCCCATATGCCAGCAGGTTCATCGGCACGATGTCAGCAGGCGGTTCGTCAATCGCTGTGACGTAGCGTACTGCCAACACCTCCCAAAAGCGCTCGACGGGGATGGTGCGCAGGTCGTCCATTGTTTGCAGCGAGAAGGGTCCCGTGCCGTAAATGTCGGGAATACGGAAGTACGTACCACGCCCCTGTATGCCACTCGCGCCATCGACGTGCCATTGAATATCGCGGACGTTGGGCACAGACAGCGCTTCGACCAGCGTGGGCGGCGGCTCTCGGTTTTCGGGCGTATCGGGCACGAAGTTGGTGGAGCGCGTGCCGATCGAGATCGCTCCGCGGGAGGCCAACGTCAGGTATCTGCGGACGAAGAAGAAGAAGATGGGTTGTCGCCGGACCTCAAAGTGGAGGATGAGAAAGCCAGTTTGGAGCGCTTCCGTACCTTGGAGCGCACGGCGAGCAGTATGGCTGATTTTCG
>CALMZT010000450.1 GCA_937870805.1 uncultured Chloroflexota bacterium | reverse complement strand
AGTTGAACCGTTGCAAGTGATAGAGCCTGTGGCAGAAGCCACAACACAAACGACAAGCGGCGTGCGAGTGACTGTGACGGCGGAAGTCATCGCGTACATTGTGCTGCTGTTGTTGATTTTGGTAGTGCGCCTGGTGGCGTTGGGTGATGCGCCCCTCAGTCAAGGCGAAGCGCGGCAGGCATTAGCGGCGTGGCGTACCGTATCACCGGAAGCGCCGGGCAGCGATATTATCGCCGACAGCCCGTTGATGTTCGGCTTGCAAAGTATCGCCTTTTCGATTTTGGGCGCATCCGAGTTTTCGGCGCGTCTCATGAGTGCGTTAGTAGGCATCGTTTTCACGCTGTCGCCACTGTTGTTCCGTCCATTGCTCGGCAGTGCGCGCACGTTCGTGTTGTGCTTACTGCTGACTTTTTCGCCTGTGGTGCTGCTAACGGCGCGCGAGAGCAGTGGTATGCTGCTGGCGGCGGGCTTCGCCGTACTGACGCTGTGGAGCGTATGGCGCTACTGGCAAAGTGCGCGTGCGGCTTACGTGCAGTTTGGCATTGTCACATTCGCGAGTCTCATCTTTTTGAGTGAACCTGCGGGCTTTGTGCTGGCGCTGACGCTGGTGATTGCAGGCGTCGTGGCGTCGTGGTGGAGTGCAGGCGATGTTGAACTGACGACAGGCGAACGTCCACCAGTCCGTGAACGGTGGAGTGCCGTGCCCTGGTTGTCCGGGTTGGCGCTGGCGGTAGTAATAGTGCTGCTGTTGGCGACAGGCTTCATGCTGTATCCATCAGGCTTGGGCATGGTCGGGCAAGCTATTGGAACTGGTTTGGCAGGCATCTTCACCACTCAACCCGATAGCTCGCGCGCGTTTCCTTTGCTTATCAGCTTGTTTTACGAACTCATATTGTGGCTGTTTGGTTTGCTGGGCGTAATCACACTGTTTCGGCGTGGCGAATGGACGTTTGTCGAGCGCGTTTTGGTAGTTTGGTTAGTGGCAGCACTCCTGGTTGCACTGTTGTATGCAGGGGGTGGCGCACAACACGCGCTGTGGTTGACGCTGCCATTAGCGGCGCTTTCGTCGTATGCGCTCGTCAACCTGTTCGTCGATGACCGTGAGGCGATTGTGTGGATTGGTAGCGACATCGCCGACGGTGAACAGCGTTTGCGTTATGTACGCATCGGGCGGTTGGTCATTGCACTGTGTATGATCACGCTGCTGTTCATGCTAGGAATGCATCTGCGCATTGTGTCAAACGCTTTCCTGAACACGGCGACGGCAGCGGATGGCAGCCCGTTCGCGGCAATTACCAGCGTCTTCGAGAGGGTGATGGCGGGGCAGCTTCAGCTTGTGCGCATCAGTTTTGTATGGCTGATGATCACGTCGCTGTTTATTCTGATTGGTTATTTCTTAGGCGCAAGTTTATGGGGCAACCAGACGACGTTACAGGGTGGCGCATTGGGCTTGCTGATCTTTGGACTGCTCGTGGCAGTGGGCAGCGGCTGGCGCGCGGCTGTTCCCGGCGCAAGTAGTCCGGCAGAATTGTGGCATACACAAGCGACATCAACCGATATGTTCCTGCTGCGGCAAACCTTGCTCGACATCTCAGATCGTCAGACGGGCGGCTTCAACGAAATCAATGTCGTGGCACAAGCGCCTGATGACGGCGTGATCGCCTGGGTGCTGCGCGATTTTGAGAACACACGCTTTACCAACACGATTGATGAGGCGGTTGGCGCAGGCATTGCGATTTTGCCAGCGACGAGTGAGCTGCCTGCATTAGGTGGAGGTTATCTCGGTCAAAACTTCCTTGTTGAACGGACGTGGAATCCACTGTGGCTGCAAGGGATGGATGGCTTGGCGTGGTGGACACAACGCCGCCTGCGTGACAACACAGAGGTCTCACACGTCACGGTGTTATGGCTGCGGCAGGATGTGTTTAACGGCATTCCAGCCGCGCCGTAAGTGTTCGTTAAGAAATTGTAGACAAAATTAATACATAAAATTGAATTTCACACTGAGGATAACATGTTACCTGTGTGTATAATTCCTATCGCTTTTGACCACAGGCGGTACTATGAATATTGACCCCACATTAATAGACACGCTGATTGCGAACTCGATTGAAGGTGATCAGACGAGTTATCAGCAGTTGTATGAGCATTTTGCGGCGGGCTTGTACCGCTTATGCTATGGGCTGCTGCTGAATCGTCAGGACGCCGAAGACGTGGTGCAGGAAGCGTTCGTCTATGCATTTAAGAATGTGAAACGCTTTGATCCGTCGCGGGCGTCCTTCAAAACATGGTTGTACACCATCGCTGTCAGCCGTTGTCGCAACACGTACCGCCGTCGACGCCACCCGCTGCTGGATTTAGCGC
>CALMZT010000449.1 GCA_937870805.1 uncultured Chloroflexota bacterium | reverse complement strand
CGAGTCACAGATGAGTTTGATACCCCCAATATTTGGGGATTATCCACATAGGCAGCAGAAATTCTGCGTGATAAAACAGTGTGTAGGAGGACAAAACGATGACTGTGATTCGTTTAGCAGGCAACACCGATGCCGAGGCATTACAGGCGATTTATGCACCTTACGTGTTGAACAGCGCAATTTCATTTGAACTGGAGCCGCCCACAGTTGGCGAGATACGTGATCGTGTGCGTAAATATTTAATCTCCTTTCCCTGGCTGGTGTGTGAGGACAGTAAGGGCGAAATCGCAGGCTACGTCTACGCCGGCAAGCATCGTGAACGCGCCGCTTACCAATGGTCGGTGGATGTCACCGCCTATGTGCATCCGCGTGCACAGCGTTCAGGTATCGCGCGCGGCTTGTACACCTCATTGTTCGCACTGCTGCGTTTGCAAGGTTTTTACAACGCCTATGCCGGAATTGCGCTGCCCAATGACGCCAGCGTCGGCGCGCATCGTGCTGTAGGCTTTCAGGCTGTCGGCGTATATAAAAATGTGGGTTATAAATTGGGCAAATGGCATGACGTATCGTGGTGGAGTCTGGCGCTGCAACCACCGCAAGCAACGCCGACACCGCCAAAACCGTTAGAGGAAGTGTTAGATCATCGTGAACGGGAAGTGGCATTGAATGCTGGACTGCAATTGATTCGACTGTAAAAGCGAGAGTATGTGACACTGCCCATCAACACTGCAATCGGCGCTTTCAATATTCCTACGTATACAGCGCTGCTCGCTGCTGCCGTGCTCATTTGCGGCGCGGCGCTGCTGTATCCGTACCGCCGTCATGCGCTTGTTTCCACGTCTAATACGGTACTCGCGGGGATGCTTTGCGCGGTTTTGTTTGCGCGCCTTGCGCATCTGCTGCTGAACGCGCCCTACTTTGTCGACCACATCGAAGAAGCGCTGCGTTTGGAAGCAGGCGGCTTGGATTGGCATGGCGCGGTGTTGGGCGGCATTCTCGGTATGCATATCGTCGCGCGCTGGTATAAGCCGCGCGTGGAAATTCCTGCGCGCGCGCTGCTGGATGTGCTGGCGCTTTGCGTGGGAAACCTTGCGCTGGCGAGTTGGGTGGGCTGCCTCGCTGCAAACTGCGCTTATGGCAAAGAAGTGCCGTCGGCGCTTGGTTATCCACCGCTGCTCATCGTGGAAACCAGCGACGAGTTTGGTGCGCTTGTGCCGCGCTACAACACCTATGGACTGGGGGTTGCGCTGGCGCTGGCGCTGATCGTATTGTGTTTGCTATGGCAATGGCACGGTTGGTTTATTTACCGCCGCTTCTGGCTTGTGATAGCATTGCTCAGTATTGGATTGTTCGGCATTGGCTTTTTGCGCGGCGACTATGCGCTGATGTTATTGGGTTTGCGTGCCGATCAGTGGTTGGATTTGGGGATGTTGGTCGTGAGCCTTCAACGTTTAGCGGTGCGCCATTAGGGGTGTGGTGATATACATGATCGGGAGCACACATTGGTGCTCCCCTACGTATCCTCAATGCTCACCGCTCTCGTTAGCGAAGATATGGTTGTTTATGGTCTTGGGTTATAAAATGAAGAACCTTGTTTTAAGTGGATATTCTCGATAAGCACACTCCAGGTAGTTTACAGGGACAGGTATTTTGTGGAGTGAAGCAAAAGTTATCGAACGTTAGCCTTGACCTCACCCCAAACCCCGCCGCTTCGCTTACCCCAACGCGCAAGAGTTGAGTGAGAGTGAGGCTGTCTGGCGCGGGAGAGGGGTAGGGCGATTGCATGAAATTTAATGAAAAGGCTATGAGGGTTCACAACATATTTGTAGGGACAAGCGTACAGGGCT
>CALMZT010000448.1 GCA_937870805.1 uncultured Chloroflexota bacterium | reverse complement strand
CGTCCACTGTTCATCGGTCAATCTCACGGTTGTCATCCGACAACCTTAGCCCAGTTCTCTCAAATGTCAACACAACCAGTCTTTCTTAAATAGCCAAACACGATACCGATAATCAATGAGGCTTCTAATCCCTCGCGTAGCGAGATCAATAATGGTGCAATCAAAGTAGCATACTCCTCAATTGGTTGAACGAGATCGCCCTACTGTAACAGGGTGAAAGGGCAAAATCCACGCACCGAGTTAATGCTATCTATTCGTATGTATCAGTACAAAGTTAATCGTAGCCAACTTAAACTTATTCATCGTTGCAGTTTAGATTTGCATACGAGATTTGTGAATTTTTTATCGAGTTAAATTATTTGTGTGGGCGACGGTAAAATTAGAGTCAATGGCTCTTTATTATTATTGCACATCACGAAAGGATTATTGGATGCTGCGCCTTTATATTCGCTGTGGGGTGATATTGTTGTTGCTGTTCGTGTTGCTTGCCGTGACGATGAGCGTACTCGGCAGCACACAACCGATTCATCCCGCGCTGCGCGGCTTCGTGGAAGGCTGTGAAGGTATCCCGCAGCCGTGCTGGTATGGCATCGTGCCAGGCGTCACCAGCCGAACCAGCGCCCTCGAAACGCTGCGGCAGGTCGGCTATCATGTGCAGGATTATACTGGCTCAATTAGCGACGGCAGCGATGGCGTCCTGATTGGCGAAGCGCCATCCCTCGTGCCCAGCATGGTCACCTACAACAACTTTGTGGTGTACGCGATTAATCTGTCGCTGAATCAATGGGAAGTGAGAATCGGCGACGTTAGCGCACCGGGAGGAATCTTTTTCCAGTCAGGCAGAGTATTGTTGCAGAGACGCGAAGAAAACATGCAGTACGAAAGCATCAACGACCACTTGCTGACGAATTACACGCAGATAAATATCCTGTCGCTGTACATTTCGCGTTGGAATACGCGCGAAACGCACATGTGGCAGGGATTTGCACCGCGCTGGCGCTACTGTCAGCTTTCCCCAGCGACGGATACATGCCAAATGGGACAGTAACGGAATCCAACGCTGAGCTTCTAACCCAACGAATAGCCAACCCTATTTAAAAATATCTTTTACCGCTAACGTGAAGCCCGGCAGTACATCACCACCGCTTAACACACCATCAATTTTGACTGTTTTGACATCCTCACTTGGGACGTACACTTCGACCTCCTGGTCATCAGGAAAGACTAACCAAACAAGGCGCGTCCCAAAAGCCAGATAGTCCTCAGCCTTTTTACGCATCTCCCGTTTGGTATCGTTAGGAGATTTGACTTCGACGGCAAAATCGGGCGGTCCTTGTACTTCGCGCGGCGGATCGTTTGGCAGGCGCTCTTTGGAGATGTAGCCCACATCAGGCATAAAATGATGGCGTGGCGACAGGATATAGGTGCCATCTGCACCTGTTACGTTGCCGATATCGTGTTCATCAGCAAAATTGCCAACGTGTCGTGCGATGCGGATCGCTAATTTAGAAGGTGTAAAGCTGCCCACTTTTTCGACGATCTCCCCGTCAATGAGTTCAAAGAGGCGATTCTTGTTTTCCGGCTGTTCACAGAAAGCGCGGAATTCATCACTCGTATAGATTTGCTTTTGGATGACCATCTTCAATTCTCGCTTGTCTTACTGCTATTATAATCGCATTGCCCGTTAATCGAAAAACAACATGCCACGCTTCTACCTTCGCTTCACAATCCTATTTATTCCACTGTTCGCGCTGCTCATCGCCACTATGAGCGCGCTCGGCAGCACCCAGCCCATCCATCCGGCGCTGCGTGGTTTCATGGAAGGCTGTGAAGACATCCCACAGCCGTGCTGGTATGGCGTCGTGCCGGGCGTGACCTTATTTCAAGACGCTGAACGCATTTTGATAGATCACGGCTATGTTTTTTCGAATCAGGAAACACTATACCGTAACCCTGCAAGCGAATTTTGTAGTGTTGGAATTTATAAGTATTGGCCCGAAGAAGCTGTTGGTTGGATGTTTCTGGAAAATTGTACCTATGTTCCATTAGGAGGCATTTTGGATATTTTGGGATTGCCTCAAGACGTACATGTTACTTGTGATCGAGATAGATGGCTTTTCGGACAGGGCTATTTTATAGGTATCTCATCTAATGAAGTGACCTATAATAGTTCGATAACCGATATAATATTATATTATTTATCGCCACCCTTTGATCGATCCTATTTTCGCTCCTCTTGGCAAGGTCTTGCCTCTTGGTGGCGTTATGCCGAACTAGACTCTAATTTTGTTCCTTGCTAAAGTTATTTTAAGGGCGCAGCATAAGTAGTGAACTGCGCCCCTTCTCTTGCTGATAACTGACAACTGAAAACTGACTACTCCCCACCTACATATTCAGCATATGCCCCTCAAGCCCGTGCGCGGCTTCTTTAATCGCCTCGCTCAGCGTGGGGTGCGAGTGAACGTTGCGCGCGATCTCGTTCGGGGTCAGTTCCGCGAAGCGTGCCAGCGTCAGTTCCGGCAGCAGTTCCGTCACGTCGGGACCGATCATGTGCGCGCCCAGCATCTCGCCATACTTCTTGTCGCTGATGAGCTTGACGAAGCCTACCGTATCGCCTAAGCCATGCGCCTTGCCGTTCGCCTGGAACGGGAACTTTGCCACGTTGATGTCGTAGCCTTTTTCGCGCGCCTGCTTCTCGCTGTAGCCAAACGACGCGATCTGCGGCTGGCAGTACGTCGCGCGCGGCAGGAAGTCGTATTCCAGTTCAATCGAAGGCACGCCGGCGATATTCTCGGCGGCGATCACGCCCATCGCTTCCGCGACGTGTGCCAGCGCCAGTTTCATCGTCAAGTCGCCAATGGCGTAGATATGCGGCACATTCGTTTGCATCTTGCCATTGATTTCGACAGCGCCTTTGTCGGTCAGCTTGACGCCTGTTTTCTCCAGCCCATAGCCTTCGGTGCGCGGCTTGAAACCAATCGCTTGCAGCACTTTCTCGGTTTCCAATACTTCCTGTTTGCCGTCGGGGTTCGTCACCGTCACGCGTACACCCTTGCCCGTGTCTTCGATCTTATCCACGCGCGTACTGGTGCGGCTTTTGATGCCCACACGGTCATACTGCTTCTTCAGTTCGGCACTGATTTCCTCGTCTTCCAGCGGCACGAGGCGATCAAGGAACTCGACAATCGTCACGTCCACGCCGTAATTGTGCATCACATAGGCGAACTCGACGCCAATCGCACCCGCGCCCGCGATGATGATGCTCCTGGGCAGCTTGTCTTCCATGATCTGTTCTTCGTAGGTGACGACGCGCTCACTCAACTGCGTATTGGGGATGAGGCGCGTGGTTGCGCCGGACGCGAGAATGCAGTTTTTGAACTTAATCTGCTCACTTTTGCCATCATTCAGCGCCACGTCGAGTGTGTTAGCGTCGGCGAATGTGCCCCAGCCGTCGTACTCGTCAATCTTGTTCTTGCGCATCAGGAAATGCACGCCTTTGACGCGCCCGTCAGCGACCTTGCGGCTGCGATTAAACGCTTCTTTGTAGTCAAATTCCACTGTGCCAGTGACCTTGATACCAAAGGTTTTGGCTTCCTTCTGGAAGATATGCGCCAGTTCGGCGTTGCGCAGCAGGGCTTTTGAAGGGATGCAGCCGACGTTCAGGCACACGCCGCCCCAGTATTTCTTCTCGACAACTGCCGCTTTGAGACCGAGTTGGGCGGCGCGGATGGCAGCGACGTAGCCACCGATACCTGCGCCGAGTACGAGGACATCATATTCTTTTGCCATGCGAGACTCCTAAGTTGAAATTCATATGGACGGGACAATGCGATAAATATAAACCTTACCTGCCAAAGTGAAAAGCCACATTTGCACCGGGAGTAGTGAACTTCGCGGATACGTAGGGGCGAACCTACGTCTTCTCAACCCTCAAATAAGGCTAAATCGATTGAGGTCCACCCGTGATCTGTCCACTTCAGTGGACGTGGCACTTCGGCAGCCGGAAACTTTAGTTTCTGGCGGCGCAAAGTATGGTCAAGGCTTATCTTGGTTCCTGAAAAGCAACGTGGTCGCCCGATTTACTATTAGAGAAATCGCAGCCACACACCACATAAAGAATGTGTAAAGACGCCCCACTTTCCTTTGACAAAACTATACACCGAGAGTATAGTTTTATTTAGAAAACTAGAATCGCAGTGTATAAATTAAATGTCTGTCAAACACGCTTTATTGGCATTACTTTATCAGCGCCCAATGCATGGCTACGAGCTTGGCAAACAGTTGAACACGGCAATCAATGCCGAGTGGGATGTCAAGCCCGGCCAAATCGCCAGCACCTTAGTACGCCTCAATGACGCGAACCTCGTCGATTATGAAATCGAAGAAACCGATGACGCCCCAGATCGCAAAGTGTATTTCATCACCGACGAGGGCAAGCAGGAGTTACAGGACTGGTATTTAACCCCTGAAGTTCGGGAATATAAGTTGGGGGATGCCTTTTATATCAAGCTCGTTCTCAGTCTGATAGGGAGTCCCGTTAGCCCTGAACAGGTGCTGATGGCACAGCGGCGCGAACTGTATCAGCAGTTGCATGAAATTACCGAAATGCGCCGCGAGACGGATATCAAAACGCAGCTTCCTTTGCTGCTGCTGCTAGAAAGCGCGATTATGCACCTTGAAGCAGAGTTGCGGTGGATTGAAATGACCGAAGCACGTCTGCCCGATTTAAAAAACTACTCACCGCCCAAACCTCCATCCAAGCCGCGCGGCAGACCTCGCCGCACGATCACCGTAAATGCGGAAACACCCGTCTCTAGTCTATCTGAGGACAAGCACTCATAAGGAGCAAATGATGTCCATCCTGCATACTGAATCACTGACAAAAGTTTATGGGACTGCCGACCAACCGATCTACGCCTTGAACGGCATGAATCTGGCAGTTGAGCAGGGCGAGTTTCTCGCCATCATGGGACCAAGCGGCTCTGGCAAGAGCACAGCGCTGTACCTGATGGGGGGATTGGAGAAACCCACAAGTGGCAAGGTCTGGCTGCGCAACTCCGACATGAGCGTGCTGAATGATGATGATCTCTCGAAATTGCGTCGCCAATCGTTGGGTTTTGTGTTCCAGTTTTTCAATCTGATTCCCGTGTTGAGCGCCCGTGAAAACGTGGCAATCCCGCTCATTCTCGATGGTGTACCGCGTCCCGAAGCGTTAAAGCGTGCCGACGAATCACTATCACGAGTAGGATTGCAGGATCGCGGTTCGCATCGTCCGTCGGAACTGTCGGGCGGTCAACAGCAGCGTGCCGCGCTCGCCCGCGCCTTAGTCACGAAACCCGATGTTGTGCTGGCAGACGAACCCACAGGCAATCTCGACTCCCGTTCGAGTGACGAAGTAGTGCAAATGCTGCGCGAGGCGGTAGATAAATGGGGACAAACCATCGTACTGGTCACGCATGATCCTCGTGTCGCTGCGCACGCCAACCGTATCGTATTCCTGAAAGACGGGAAAATTGTCGATGAGAATCACCTCAAAGGTGAAGGGAAAGCAGAGCAAATCCGTGAGCAGCTTAGTAAGGTTGCTTTGAGCTAGGAAGTGAACCATGACTGCAAAAACGAATGATCGCGGTGCAGCGATGTGGCAGATGACTTTAATGGGGCTGCGTTATCTGAACGGACGGCGGCTGCGTACCGTTTTGACAACATTAGCTATTGTCTTCGGCGTGGCGTTGATTTTTACCACCAATCTGGCGCTACCCTCTGTCGTGAATACCTTCAAACAGTCGATGACCGCCATGACTGGGGCAGACATCACCATCACCCGTACATCAGGTGAATCGTTTACACCGGACTCGGTTTTACCCCTTATCTCTGGCGTGGAGAATGTGCAGGCGGTCACGGGGCTTCTGCGCCGTCAGTTTAACATCCCCACGCTTGGTGACAATGCTTTCGGCAATTCGGGGCAGCTAGAACTGATTGGCATTGACACCACCAGCGCGCAGAACGTGCGTCAATTCCCGATGAGTGAGGGGCGTTTCTTGGAGGAAGGCGAAACAGGTGCGGCGATCTTTCCCGCAGGGATCGCGGATTTTGCGCCACAGTTAACATTGGACACGAGATTCCCACTGATTACGGCAGGTGGCTTAAAACTCTATACTGTCGTCGGTTTTCTCGCGGAACAGGGGAGTCTGTCTGCGCCGCAAATTTATGTGACCTTGAGCGATGCGCAAGCCGCTTTCAATCAGGAAGGATTGATTAACACTGTCGAAGTGTCTATCGACGCCAATGCAGATCGCAGCGCTGTGATTGCTGCTATTCAACAAGTGTTGGGCAGCGGCTATCAGATGAACGCTGAGTCGAATGCGGCTGCCGCTGTCGGCTCGATTCAAATCGGTCTCGCCATCTTTAACATGCTGGGTGCGTTGGCGTTGTTCTTGGGCGCGTTCCTGATTTTTAACACCTTCCGCACGGTGGTGATCGAACGTCGTCACGATTTAGGGATGCTGCGCGCTGTTGGTGCGACACGACGACAGATTACGATGATGCTTGTGATTGAAAGCCTCATTCAAGGGGTAGTCGGTACGGTCATCGGTCTAATTCTAGGCTACCTGTTGGCTGTAGGTGGATTTGCGGCGATGGGGACAATCTACAAAGATTACCTGAATGTTACCCTTCCGCCTATACAGGTAAATCTTACGGCGCTGCTGCTGGCATCCGGGTCGGGGATTCTCACGGCGCTGCTGGCAGGCTATTTACCCGCGCGTTCGGCAGGCAAAATCTCACCGCTTGAAGCACTGCGCCCCTCGACGGTTGCCAGTGTAGAGCGTGCCGCCCGTTGGAGTTTAATTGTCGGCATCATCCTGGCGGTGTTAGGTGTGCTGCTGCTGCTCACGGGAAGCAAGGGCGCAGCCGCTGGCGCAATACTGTTCCTTGTCGGCATGGTCGTTGCCGCGCCCGGTCTCGTCATTCCCACCGCGCGCTTGTTCAGCCCGCTGTTGACGCTCTGGTTTGCCCGTGAAGGCGATTTAGCGCGCGGCAATCTGGTTCGTCAGCCGAGCCGCGCGGCGATTACAGGCAGCACGTTGATGATTGGCTTGGCTGTTCTGGTGATGGCGGCAGCCCTTGTCACCGCGTTTACAGCATTGGTCGAAGATTTGGCGAATGTTAATTTCTCCAGTGACATCCTTTTAACACCGCAATCTGTCGCTATATACAACAATGTGATTGGCGCAGACGAGACGCTTGCCAATCGTTTGCGAGCGCTGCCAGAGGTAGAAACCGTTGGCACGCTGCGTTATGCATCGTCGTCAGCGGCGAATGGACAAGCGCTGCAAGTCTTAGGCATTGACCCCAACGAGTATCCTCAAGTCGCTTCCTTTGATTTCACTGAAGGACAGGCAGAAACCGCCTTTGCAGAATTGGGCAGTGGACGTAACGCGATTCTCACTTCGTTAGCGATGTCTACGTTGGGGTTGAGTGTGGGCGATGAGTTAGTGTTGGATACTGCTGAAGGACCACAGACCTATCGCGTCATCGCTGCTGCCAACGATATTTTGACCTTCAAAGTCAACGCCGTCTTCATCTCACAGGCAAACCTCGCAGCCGATTTCCACAAAGCGGAAGATGTGCTGCTGATGATTAACCTGGCTCCCGGCGCAGACGAAACTGCGGCACTTGCAAATGTGCAAACCATCGTCAACGACTATCCACAATTCACGGCGCAGCTTACGGGCGAATACCGTGATACGTTGGTCAAGACTTCAGCGGGCGCGATGTATTTGTTCTACGTCATCGCCTTCTTAATCCTGATCCCAGCAGCGTTAGGGCTGCTGAATACACTGACCATCAACATCCTGGAGCGCACACGCGAAATCGGTGTTGTGCGTGCCGTCGGTGGTAGCCGAAAGCAAGTGCGCCGCATGATCACAGCGGAGGCGCTGCTGCTTGGCATTTTTGGCTCAGCGATGGGGGTGTTGGCGGGTGTTGCCATGAGCTATGGGTTCATCGCCGCGATGGGATCAATTGGCTGGACAGTGCCATACACCTTCCCGTTGATGGGCATCATCGCCGCGATTGTGATTGGCGTCATGCTTGCGCTGTTCACCAGCATCCTCCCCGCGCGCAACGCAACCAGGCTCGACATCATTCGTGCGCTGCAATATGAATAATCGCTTCTACCAGTGAATAAAGTAAGGAGAAATCTGGGGATGAAAATGTCCCCAGATTTTGATAATGGTCGAGAAGTCATCGAGTGCAGCAGTCTTTAAGGGCGCAGCACGCTTCGCCCAAATAAACCCTCACCCAGCAACTTGATAATTTCTCACTCTCTCTCGGTGTTCTACGTTGTAATCAACGCGGTGTCCTCGGTGGTTCAATATCTCCTGCTTTCTTTGCGACCTTTGCGCCTTTGCGGTTCGTTTTGTATTTGCTGATCGCTGAAAGCTAGGCATGGCTAGAATTTCCCAACCTTTTCTAACCAAACGCCCCGACTTTTTACATTACGTACTCCTGTAATAAACAGAGACCAAAAAGCGTCTCTGTTTGCTGCCGCAAATGGCACAGATGGGCGTTCATGCTACGTTCGTTGTACCACCCTATGTCTCACTGTTTGAACTTAACAGGTTCCACTCGGTACATCGCTTAAGGGTGTTTACCTTTTCTAACCGATTCTAACCCCAAATATCCTTAGGGTGCGTTGGTCGCCACACTCAGCGGCACCAGCAGCGTAATATTCATCGTGTTCTGGCTAAACACCACATTTTCCAGGTCCGTCAA
>CALMZT010000447.1 GCA_937870805.1 uncultured Chloroflexota bacterium | reverse complement strand
TCAGGTTAGTTACACCATAAATAAAAGTCGAATCGATAGCGAACGCAACAGTTTTGTTGATGGTTACTTTAGCGTATACGAAAGATTTTTGCGCGCGTTAAATGCTTACTCAACTTTACGTATAGCGCGCCTTATAATGGTAAACAAAATTAAGGTACAATAGTTTTGTGACGCTAATTAAGTCATAATATTATGGATGTATCTCGATGGTTGTACGATGTCCTTTTTAACAACCGCAGCCGCTGCGCTACCCAAACGAGCATTTCAAATGAGTGCTGAAACCAAGCAGGCAATCCTTATCGTCGATGGTCAGGCTGTCACACGCCAGATAATGAGCGATCTATTGCGTCAGGCGGGTTATGTCGTGGAGGAAGCAGAGAGCCGCGATCAATGCCTAGCGATCCTGCGCCGTCATGTGCCAGCTTTAGCGATTTTGAACGCTACATCACCTGATGCGTTCGACCTGTGCCGCCAGCTTAAAACACAGTTCAATGTCCCTGTGCTAATGTTGTCGCCGCAGGATGATGCGCTCATCGAATGTGCGTTCGCGGCAGGCGCAGATGATTGGCTGATGGATACGCCGCCAGCCGCACTCCTGCACAAGCGGGTACAGCACCTGCTTGCGCCGCAACCACAAAATCAGCTTCGCGCACAGCAGCAAATCGAGAAAACATTGTACTACATCGCGC
This sequence comes from uncultured Chloroflexota bacterium, assembly GCA_937870805.1. GTDB lineage: Bacteria > Chloroflexota > Anaerolineae > Aggregatilineales > Phototrophicaceae > JACAER01. The sequence continues at coordinate 3,394 of CALMZT010000447.1, read as the reverse complement.
AGGGGTCGTGGGGTTTGGACAGTGAAGACTTTTTGCGCGCGTTGACCATTTATCTAGGGAAAGCGCTGGATGTGGCTTACGTACTCATCGGCGAGATCACCGACGATAAAGAAGCTATTCAAACCGTCACGATGTACGCGCACGGCGAAATCGTCTCCAATCTGCGGTATGAGATACGCGATACGCCTTGCGAAAATGTCTTTGCCAACAAGCTGTGCTGCTATGAACATGATATTCAAGCTTTGTTTCCCTTTGATGCGATGCTTAAGGACTTTGAAATCGACAGTTACATCGGTATTCCCCTGTGGAGTTCCAAGGGGCAGCCGATTGCTATCCTCTCTATCATGGATAACAAGCCGCTTGAGCAAGTGCAGCTCACAGCATCAATGCTGCAACTGGTCGCAGTACGCGCGGCGCGTGAACTGGAACGGCGGCACAGCGAAAAAGCGCTGCGTGAAGCTGAACAGTTCGCGCGTTCTACACTGGATGGACTGAGTGACCACATCGCCATTGTCGATCATTCAGGAACCGTTCTGGCGGTCAACAAGGCGTGGCGTGACTTTGCTTATGTCAACGGCGCGATTTTAGACAGAGTGACTGAAGGGGCAAATTATCTCGACGTATGTGATGCCTCAGCAAGGAATGGCTCTCAGGACGCAGCGGCGGTTGCCAGAGCGATGCGCGCGATACTCGACGGCAGCAAAGACAGCTTTGAGTACGAATACCCCTGTCACACGCCGAACGAGAAGCGCTGGTTTACAGTTCGTATGACGCACTTTCCCGGCGAAGGCTTACCGCGTGTGATCGTCGCGCATCACAACATCACCATTCTCAAGCAGTTTGAGCAGGCGCTGCGCAACAGCGAAGCCCGCTACCAATCGGTGATCTCTTCGATGGCTGAAGGGGTCGTCGTGCGTTACGCCGATGGAAGCTATTACACTTGCAACGCCAGCGCGGAGCGCATTCTGGGACTAACAGCCGATCAACTGCGAGGCGACACTCCGTTTGATCCCAACTGGTACACCATCCACGAAGACGGTTCGCCGTTTCCAATGGACACCCATCCCTTGAGAAAGACGCTCAACACAGGCGTACCACAGTACCAAGTCATCATGGGCATCTACAAGCCTGATGATACGCTGACGTGGGTTTCCATCAACACTGAGCCGCTGTTCCGTACCGGTGAAACACAGCCGTATGCGGTGGTCGCTTCGTTCAGCGACATTACAGGGCGTAAAAACGCCGAAGATGCACTGCGGCTCAGCGAAGAACGCTACCGCCTGATTTCGGAACTGATTTCCGATTACGCTTTTGCCTTCCGTGTGCGTGAAGATGGCAGCCTGGAGTGGGAGTGGAATACGGATTCGTTCCAACTCATCACGGGCTACACGCAGGAAATTGCCGAGGGCAAGGGGCGCAAACTGTACCATCCTGATGACCGTGAGCGCGTGAATCAGGACATTGAGGATGTGATTCGCACCAAACAACCCAACGTCGGTGAGTATCGGATCGTTACGGCGCAAGGGGAAACCAAATGGGTGCAGGTCTATCGACAGCCGACGGTTGATGCACACGGACGTGTCGTCCATATGTATGCCGTTACGTGTGACATTACTTCCGAGAAACAAGCGGAGGAAGCGCTGGTCGAACAGAAGCGGCTTGAAGCGGTGCTGGCAAAAGAGCGTGAACTCAATGCGTTTCGTACCAATCTGATGCGTACCCTGTCACACGAATTCCGCACCCCGCTGGCGATTATTTCTACCGCCTGCGACCTGCTTGAACATTATATCGAGCGCCTCACCCCTGCACAGCGACAGGAGAAAATTGTCGGTATCCGCAATCAGATTGATCGGCTGTCCGAGATGATGGACGACATTTCGATCATCGCGCAGAACACCTTGCAGCGTAGCAGCGCGCGCTTAGCGTTGGTCAACGTCGAGGAAATTTGCCAGCACACGGTACAGGAAGTCCATCAAAGCGTCGGCAGTCACCATCAAATGATGTTTGAGGCTGATGGGAGTATCACCTATGCTTTGCTGGACAAGCGCCTGCTTGAACGCATTTTGTCAAACCTGCTGACGAATGCCGTCAAATATTCGCACGAGGGCACAGAGATCATTACCCGCTTGTGGCGTGAGGGAAATACTGTCATCCTCGAAGTTCACGATCAGGGCATGGGCATGTCGGAGCAAGACCAGCAGTACGCCTTCGAGCCGTTCTATCGTTCGATTGCCGCCAACAACATCATCGGCACGGGCTTGGGCTTGAGCATTGTGCGCGAGTGTGCTGCGCTGCTGCAAGGCACGGTACACCTGAAAAGCACCCTCGGCGCTGGTTCGACGTTTACGGTGCGCCTGCCGTATCGACAGTAAGAGCTTTTTTCGCTACTCCAATTGTTCTCGATGAGCGACGCTTGACGTTCAAAACGTCAAGCTATGTTCTGAAACCTGCTAAAGAGGTTGAAAACTAACCCGAATTTCAACCCTTATACAGCTTAAGAATTTGTTTCGGTAACGACGCCTTTAACCCCTCTCTCCAACCCTGTACATGCGTAGGTTTTTAATGGAGTAGGCAATTGTTCGCGTTTGACCTCACCCCCTAACCCCCTCTCCATTTTTGAAACAGGTGTGAAAGCAGGAGTACAGGCACATGGAGAGGGGGAATAGACTCGCGCAGCGAACGTTTGTGCATGAAATTAGGCTTAAAACAGGGGTATTGGTTTTAGCATGTTGTTTTGGGTGTGTATGTGCGTTAATGTAGTTGGCGGGCGAACACGTTGGTTCGCCCCTACAAACGTGAATTTTGAATTATATTCTAGACCTATTGATACTATTGGATTGCGAATAGTTTATGACCAGTCACGACCTGTTGTTAGTTTGGCGCGACGAATTTCCCATCCTACAAGAATCGACTTATCTGATTAGCAACTCGCTCGGTGCGATGCCGCGCAGCGTTTACGAAAGTTTGCGTCAATATGCCGACACATGGGCGACTCGCGGCGTGCGGGCGTGGGGTGAAGTGTGGTTCAACCTCAACGGGCAGGTGGGCGACAAAATTGCGCCACTGATGGGGGCGCCTGCCAACAGCGTACTCGTGCATCAAAACGCCAGCATCGCCAACAGCATCCTGTTCAGCGCGCTCGATTTCGGTGATACACAGCGAAATAAGGTCATCGTTTGCGATCAGGATTTTCCATCGGATGTGTATACCTTGCAGCGCATGATGCCGCCACATGTCGAAGTCCAAATGATTCGCAGCCACGACGGCATGACCATCGACACCGATGAACTGCTCAATGCGATTGACGAGCGCACGCGCCTGGTTTCGCTCAGTCATGTGTTGTTCCGCAGCGCTTATATCATGCCCGCCAAGCAGATTGTCGAGAGGGCGCACA
>CALMZT010000446.1 GCA_937870805.1 uncultured Chloroflexota bacterium | reverse complement strand
TCTCCTTTAATGAACCCGCTGGCATGTGTCCAGAATGTGACGGGATTGGCAGAAAAGTCGCAGTGGATTTCGACAAGCTGCTGGACAAGTCGAAGTCACTCAACGATGGCGCGATATTGTTCCCTTTCTTCGCCGTCGGCAGCTTTTACTGGAATACCTATGCCTTGTCGGGCTTCTTCGATAATGATAAGAAGTTAGCCGATTACACCGATGAGGAAATGAATACGCTGCTCTATGGCAAGGAAGGTAAAGTCGAGTTCCAGACGAAAGGCGGACCTATATTAGGTTCGTATGAAGGCGTCGTAGAGAAGTTCAATCGCCTGTACATTAATCGTGATCCCAAATTTGGACCCATGAAAGAGAGCACGCAGGAGACTATCCAACGCTTTGTCAAGGATGGGATTTGTCCGTTATGTCATGGGGCGCGGCTTAATCAGGCGGCGCTGAGCAGCAAAATCAACGGCTACAACATTGCCCAATTCGCGGCGCTGGAAATTGAGGAACTGGTCAAGGTATTGGAGGAGATTCAAGACCCGATTGCCACGCCCATTGTCAAAAATGCGGTCAAACGCTTGAACCAGATGATTTCTATTGGGCTTGGCTATCTCAGCCTGGATCGGGAAACGACAACGCTTTCGGGCGGCGAGTCGCAGCGTATCAAGATGGTGCGGCATCTCAGCAGCAGCTTGATGGACATGATGTATATCTTCGATGAACCCAGCATCGGCTTACACCCGCGTGATGTCTATCGACTGAACGACTTGTTGCAGCAGTTACGCGATAAGGGCAACACGGTGCTGGTGGTGGAACATGACCGCGACGTGATTCAAACTGCCGATTATATTGTCGATGTCGGTCCAAAGGCGGGAACGGAAGGTGGCGAAATTGTCTATGAAGGCAGCTTTGACGGTTTGCTGAGCGCAAACACACTGACTGGACAGTATATGCGGCATGTGCTGCCTCTCAAAACGGAGTATCGTCAACCCAAAGGACAGATGACGATTAAGAATGCAACACTGCACAACCTCAAGAACATCACCGTGAATATCCCGGTTGGTGTGTTGACGGCGGTGACGGGCGTCGCGGGGTCGGGCAAGAGTACACTCATT
>CALMZT010000445.1 GCA_937870805.1 uncultured Chloroflexota bacterium | reverse complement strand
ACATTGATCGTTTGCAGAATAAACGCCACGATCACCAGCCCAATGCCGACGACAATAGGCAGTCCTCGATGTCTTGCCAGCGATGTTGAAAGCCACTTGACGAGTCGTAATAAACGTTCGCTGCGGTCAAGACTCTTGAACATAATTAACCCTCAACTTGATATTCTTTGAAACGCTTGTAGAGCACCGACGGAAGCTGGATTGTAATTTCGACACCCTCAGATTTATCCTGTCGCTTGACAACATTGCCGTGATTATACAGATACGACAATAAATCTCCCTCATCGTAAGGCAGAAACAGCTTAACCGTATACGCTGCTGACGCAAGACCTTTCTCAACAGCTTCCAACAGTTCGTTGATACCAGTCTTTTTCTGCGCCGAAACCTTCACTTGCGCGACATACGGATTGTCATCCTCAAGAAGCGGCAGTTCGCCATTCCATTGGTCAATTTTGTTCCATGCCAAAATTCGCGGAATCGCAGGAACATCAATTTCTGCTAACGTGTCCTCAACTGTTTCGATGTGCTGCAAGACGTTAGGGTGATTTACGTCCACCACATGGATGAGTAAATCGGCTTCGGCGATTTCTTCTAAGGTTGCGCGGAAGGCTGCAATTAGCGTCGTTGGTAACTTCTGGATGAAACCTACTGTGTCAGTGAAAAGCACTTCACGCCCAGAAGGCAAATCAAGCCGTCGCGTCGTCGGATCGAGCGTGGCGAAAAGTTGATCGGCGACGTAGACATCTGCGCCCGTGATCGCATTCAAAAGTGTTGATTTACCTGCGTTGGTATAGCCGACGAGGGCGACAACAGGCACGCCTGAGCGCACGCGCTGCTGACGATGACGGGTACGGTGACTGCGCACACGCTCTAACTCTTGCTTGAGTTTGGTGATTTTGCGGCTGATTTCGCGGCGATCCACTTCTAGCTGGGTCTCACCCGGACCGCGTAGACCGACGCCACCGATACCCCCACGGGCACTGCCGCCACCAGCCTGCCGTGCCAGGTGGGTCCACTGCCGTGTCAGACGTGGAAGGCGATATTCGTACTGCGCGAGTTCCACCTGGAGCGCCCCTTCGCGTGTGTGTGCATGTTGCGCGAAAATGTCCAGAATAAGCGCTGAACGATCTAGTAGTTTGATTTGTTCACCGAAACGGGATTCGAGTTCTCGTTGGTGGCGCGGTGATAATTCGTCGTCAAAAATAATGACCTGTGCGCCGATGTCTTCTACCTGCTCACGAATTTCCTCTACCTTGCCAGAACCAATAAAGGTTGACGGCTCGATGCGATTCACCTGCTGCGTCGCTTGCCCAACAAGTTCCATTCCCGCAGTTTTGGCTAACAAGGCAAGCTCAATAAGGGAATCGTTCATACTCAAAATAGGTCGGTTGCCGCGCACATTCACGCCCACGAGAAACACTTTTTCGGGATCTGGTTTTACAATACTGTTATGTGTCATACAGCTACTTTGACTTATACCACTTTTTCAGACGTTCCAACGCTTCGTCCAGACGCTCATCCTTTGCCGTAAGCCCGAAGCGTACAAACTGTTCACCTGTCGGTCCGTAGGCGGTGCCCGGTGCCAGGACGACATGCGCGATACACAGCGCGTCCTCAAGATATTGAGCCGCGTTTCCATCCACAGCTTCCGTCCAAACATAGAGGGCACCTTTCGGGTTATATCCACGCAGACCGATCTCTGGCAGCGCTGCCATAATTCTGTCGCGTCGTGATTGGTAAATACGATTACGCTCGGCAGCCCATTCATCCCGGGTTTGTGCGAGTGCGGCGATACCCGCTTCATAGACCGCTTTGAAGTGCCCACTGTCCATATTGCTTTTGACCTTGAGCAGGTTTTTCAGCGCGGCTGCTGACCCAACTGCCGCACCGATACGCCAGCCTGCCATATTATAGCTCTTGGACAGGGAGAAGAATTCTACAGTGTGCTCTTTGGCATTATTGGCTTGCAGCGCGCTGATTGAGGGTTGTCCATCGTAAACAATGTCAATGTAAGGATTATCTGAAGCAAGAAGAATGTCGTGTTTTTTGCAATAATCTACAGCACGTTGATAGAAGTCTAGCGTGGCAATCGCGCCCGTAGGATTGTTAGGATAATTCACCCACAGGATTTTGGCGCGTTCCGCGACATCTTGAGGAATAGAATCCAGATCGGGCAAGAAATCGGTATCGGCGTTCATCGTGACATAGTGAATATCGCCGCCCGCCAACCGCGCGCCCATAGTGTACGAGGGATAGCCAATCTCTGGGATGAGCGCCACATCACCCGAACCCAAGTAGGTGAGTGCAAGATTGACAATGCCTTCTTTGCTGCCTAATAGGGGCAGGACTTCAGTATCAGGATTGAGTTCAACATTGAAGCATTTGCGGTAATGCTCCGCTACGGCAGCGCGGAAATCGGGCGTTCCTTTGTAATCACTATAGCCATGATTGTTTTTGTTGCGCGCGGCTTGCGCCAGTTTTTCGACAACAAAATCTGGAGGTGGCATGTCGGGGCTGCCGATGTCAAGGCGAACCACATCAATCCCCTGTGACGCCATTTGACGGACACGCTCACCGATGAGGGCGAAAACGTAAGTGGGAAGCTGACTTAAACGTGCTGCGGGTTCTGGCATTATGGCTCCGTGTGTAAATCTTCCGGTACGCTGGAACGCATCGGTATCATGATATGAAAGGTGCTGCCGGGACATGCTTTTTCATCGTAGCCGGGACTTTGTGCCCAGATTGTCCCGCCATGTGCTTCGATAATCCCTTTAGCAATTGCCAATCCCAAACCGGGACCCCCACCTTTAAACTTCGTTTTGCCGCTTGAGTGCAAAGCGACATCGCCCAATGAAGAAAACAGATCAAAAATGCGGGGCAGATCAGCAGGTGAAATGCCGATGCCTGTGTCTTCGACCACAATATCGGTAAAGCCCTGCAATTCGCGTCCGACAATCGTGATTGTACCGCCATCTGGCGTATATTTGATAGCATTCATGACGACTTTTTCCATCACTTGCAGCAGCCGTTCGGGATCAGCGTAGGTAATGTGTTTTGGGATAGTGTCGCGTTCAACAATCATGTGTTGGTTGCGCTGCTGCACAGCATCTTTGACTTCGCGCTCAATCGCGTCGATCACCTGGTAAAGGCGTACAGGTTGGAAACGCATTTTCGATTTCATCACATTTAGATTGATGAGCGACACGTCAATCATGTCATGGATAATCTCGCGCAGCCGCCGCACGCCGCCGCTGACGCCTTCCAACATCATCGCTTGTGCCTCGTCCGCACCGCTGCGCATCATATCTGTGTAACCCTCGACCACCGTTAAAGGTGTGCGCAACTCATGAGCCGCAACAGCGATAAAGTCAGCTTTACGTTTTTCGAGATGACGGATATGGGCGACAGCTTCTTTCAAACGCTGGTTCACGGCTGTCATCATCGCATCGGTTTCCAGACGCGAGATATAGCTGAGCGCCTCCGTATAAATCCCATCGCTGGCAAGCATCAGCGTCATCGCTTCTTGCGGCGTACACAGTTCCTGGATTTTCTGCCATGTGACACGCTTCAGTGTGGTGAGTACGGGGAGGAGACCTGAAGGCTCATCTTCGGTGGGCGCGCTGCGGGCTTCAACCCAATCGAGCAGAATAACATCGAGCATTGTCGGGTTGTCATGACGCGCAGCGCGAATAAAACCGTCGAAAAAGACTTCTACTGATTCTTGTACCTGTGACCGCAGCATTTCATTTTCGGAAAGCTCAGCAACTGCGGCTTGCACCAAATCGTCAAAATGTTCTTCCAGCCAATCGGCTAAATTTGCCATGAGGGGTCTTGTTATCCTCTCGACTGTACTTTCGCGCGAATTTCGTGTGGATATTTCAGATTATTATATTCTGAACATAAATTTCGCGCAGATGTCCCCCCAAATTACGGTGTTTCCAATGTCACTTGTGGTGTGTTTAGCAAATACGTGTCTTCGCGTGTCTCGATCTCTTTTTGCATATCTTTAAGCGCACGTTCAACGTAACCGCCGTAGCGTTCACGCTTGTTTTTGATGTGTTCAGCCAGCGGCGGCAGAATTCCAAAGTTCGCTTTCATCGGTTGGAAATGCTTCGGCTCAGCATGTGTCACATAATGGCACAGCGCGCCGATCATCGTCGTTTCTGGCAGTGTCCAGAGCGCTTTGCCTTGCAGGAAGCGCGCCATGTTGATGCCGGAGATCAAGCCTGTGGCGATGTTGCCCATGTAACCTTCGACACCTGTGATTTGTCCAGCGAAAAATAGATTGTCGCGCTGGCGAAATTGCATTGTTGGGTGCAGCAGTTCCGGCGAGTTGATGAACGTGTTGCGGTGCATCTGCCCCATACGCATGAATTCTGCCGATTCCAAGCCGGGAATGAGCCGCAGCGCCTTTTCCTGCTGTCCCCATTTCATATTGGTCTGGAAACCGACGATGTTGTACAGCGTGCCGATGAGGTTATCACGTCGAAGCTGTACAACCGCGTGAGGACGTTTGCCAGTGCGCGGGTCGCGCAGCCCAATGGGACGCATCGGACCAAATGCCAGCGTATCGTGTCCACGCGCGGCAAGCTGTTCAATAGGCAGACAGCCTTCAAAGAAATGCGGGTCTTCACGCTCAAAGTCACGCAGTTCGATGACTTCTGTATTGAGCAATGCCTCAACAAAGCGATCATATTCTTCTTTGTTCATCGGGCAGTTGATGTAATCGCCTTCTTCTTCGTCGCCACGATCATAACGACTGGCGCGGAACGCGATATTCATGTCAATGCTCTCAGCGCTGACAATTGGCGCGATAGCATCATAAAAGTACAAGTAATCTTCGCTGGTGAGTTTGGCGATTTCTTTTGCCAGAGCCGGAGAAGTGAGCGGTCCTGTTGCCACAATCGTCGGCGTTGTGGGCAGGGTGGTCATTTCCTCGCGTATCACCTGTATACTGGGGTGGCTGTGAATAGCCTCAGTCACGACCTGGGCGAATATTTCACGGTCAACTGCCAGCGCCCCTCCGGCAGGCACTGAGGCTTGCTGCGCGCACCTGAGCAGTAAAGAGCGCAGCAGCCCCAACTCAGCGTTGAGCAGCCCTGGCGCGCGATCTCGCAGCTTCGACCCCATTGAATTGCTGCATACCAATTCCGCGAGGCGATCTGTTACATGTGCGCCTGTGGTTTTTACCGGACGCATCTCATATAAATCAACCTGAAAGCCGCGTTCGGCAAGTTGCCATGCGGCTTCTGAACCTGCTAAACCACCACCAATTACGGTTACATTTTGCTTGTTCAACTTGCATCCTCATCACTACAATCGTAGTGATTGTAAATTGTGCCTCTATAGCGCTACAAGGGTTGCTTAACACGCTGCGCAGCGAACTCGAAATAGGTGCGGATTTTATCGATTGGCGCGTTGGGCGGTGCGGTGTCTAACGCCATTTGATAGGCTTCAGCAGCTTTATCGTATTTAGCCAGCGCGAAATGCGAGTTTCCGAGTACATCATAAACGTGATAATCGGTGACGGGCTGACCTTCGGATTTAGCAGTTTCAAAAAGCTGGTTGATGGTTCGCACAGCGCTTTCATATTCTTTCTGTTGGTAGTAGCCACAGGCGATGCGATAGTACAGTGAAATTTCCCAGGGATGATACGGGT
>CALMZT010000444.1 GCA_937870805.1 uncultured Chloroflexota bacterium | reverse complement strand
CACGACACTGCCAATAACATTCCGTACAGTGATAGCAGTGCCATCATAGGACCCGCCTCAGCATAATTAGGGTCAAATACTGATCTGACAAACAGGGGCGAAATCAGCGCTAAACCAATCCCTGCGGGAACTGTGACGATAGCAATGTAGCGCAACGTAGCAAGCATTGCCTCGCGTATTTTGGCAGGGTCTTCAAGGGAGGCGTAAGCGGGAAATAGCACACCGGCAATGACGTTGGAGAAGTTGATAATGATAAGTTCCGGCACACGAAATGCAACCGTATAGATACCCAGGGCACTTTCACCCAGAAATCGTCCGATAAATACATAATCAAGGTTGGCTTGCAGGGCAGAGATAAAACTGTCAATCGACACTTTATAACCGAAGCCGAGCAGTTCGCGAGCAATCGGAAAGCTGACGCGCCAGCGTGGACGCCATGGTTGGACCCTCCATACGACGAGCAAGAAGAACACACGCCCGACAATCTGCCCAAAGACCAGCGCCCACACCTTCTGATCGGTTGGCAGAATGAGCGCTAAGACAACGGTTGTCAGCGCTTTGGTAAAGCTCGATGCAAGATCAGGAATGATACGCCTGGAAAAATTCATCTCACGCTGAAGCAGCGCATCATGAATACCTCCGAGGCTGGTAAGAATGAATGTGAAAGTGATGACGGGGAGAATTTGTATCAACAGGGGTTCATTGAAGAACCCGGCAACAAGGGGCGCAGTCAGTATCACAAAGACCCAAAAGAAGATATTGGCAACCAGGTTAAGCCAGAATGCCGTATCTGCCGCTTCATCAATCTCTCCGCGCCGTTGAACCAGCGCCATCCCCATACCAAGGTCACGTATCGCGTCCAAAAACGACATTGTGGTCAGCGCCAAGCCGATAATTCCATACTGGGCTGGCAAAATCAGGTACGTGAGGAACACCGACATGATGAAGCCGGAAGATTTATTCAGGACATAGCCTAAATACGTCCACGCAGCGCCTTTAATCGTTTTCTTTGCAAAGGATTCAGACATAACATACCCACAAATATAAGGGCAAGCCTTGCAGCCTGCCCCCATCAACGAAATGTTTAACGCACAGATTTAGTTCGCGGCTTCGCGCTTTTGCCATGTTACTTTTTGCGTACCGCGAATCCACCGCCACATCCCAACCAATGCCGCCAGATTTGAGCTTGTGAAGTAGTAGGGAACATTCAGCAATTTTAGATGACGCCCTTGCTTTTCGGCAAGCCAGCCCAGATATGACAGCAAATAGAATGCTAGCTGTCCCAACAGCAGCACGACACCCAACAAGCCGTTCAGTGCAACGGGGTTGCCGTCATTCGGGAACAGGAAGGCGAGAAGATTTGTCACCAGCGTCAGCACCATAAACACGGGTGTCAGCGGGCGCAGCAGCTTGTGCGAGAATAAGCGGAAGCTGGTTTCTAGATTGGGGGCGCGCAGATAGCCTGCCGAAAATAGCGCCTGGAAACGTCCGGCGTTGATACGCACGCGCCGATTGAATTCATCCTTCATGCTGGAACTGGCATCGTCGTAGCTGATGGCGTTTGGCTCGTAGACGACGCGATAGCCCTGACGAATAGCTTCCATTGCGATGCTGAATTCGTCGTTGACCGTACCCGTTTTCAGTGGGCGATGCAGTTGGCGACGGACGGCGAACATATTGCCGTGTACCGCGACGGTGTTGCCTGTGCGGCTCTCCCACTTGCGCAGTGCTGCTTCATACTTCCAGTATAGACCCGCCGGTTTGGCGACAGCGTTTGTCGCATCCCACACCGCCAGCGTGCCGACGACGACGCCGACTTTTTCATCGGCGAAGGGTTGCATCAGGATTTTGAGGGATGAGGCTTCGTAGTTGGGAGAGGCATCGCTGAGGACGACAATCTCGCCCTTTGCGTTTTGGAAGCCCATGTTGACCGCGCCCATTTTGCCGCCGCGCTGTGGCTGGCGCAGAAGGGTGATGCCTTTGTCGGCAAATTCCTCGATGATTTTTACGGTGTCGTCGGTGCTGCCGTCGTCAATCACCAGGACTTCAAACTTGTCTTTGGGATAATCGATGGCGACAGTGTTTTCCAGCTTGCGACGGATCACGTCGGCTTCGTTGTACGCGGGGATGAGCATCGTAATGGAGGGTTGCAGATTAGGGTCTTTGCGTATAGGGGCGGGGAAGACTTTTGATCGGATATACATCAACAGCGGATAACCGAAGTATGTCCAGAGCAGCGCCGCAAATGAAAGCCAAAAGATGATCGACAATAATGTAAAAACAAGCATTTTTAGCGAGCGCCTTTACGTTTCATCACCTTGCCGACTGTACGGACAAGAATCTGCATATCGAGCAGGAAGCTCATTTTGTCAATGTAGGCGTTGTCCCATTGCAGCCAGATGTCAAAATCAGTGTTGCCGCGCGCAGAAATTTGCCATAAACCTGTGAGTCCCGGACGCACGTTGAGACGTTCAGTGTGTTTTAGCTGATAACGGTTCAAGCCCCAGCTTGTGGGACGAGGACCGACGAGGCTCATGTCGCCTCGTAAAACGTTGAAAATTTGAGGCAGTTCATCCAGGCTGGTCTTGCGTAAGATACGCCCGATACGGGTAATGCGCGGGTCGGGGTCGAGTTTCAAGGGTTCGGCAAGTCTGCCTTTTTCATCAAGCACCGCTAAACCTTTGGCAGCGAGGTCTTTCAGCAATTCTTCCGCATCTTCGACCATCGAACGAAACTTATACATTTTAAAGCGCCGCCCGCCGAAGCCTGTGCGCTCCTGTTTGAAAACAATGCTCCCGCCGTCGGTCATTTTAATAAGCAATGCGATGAGTCCCATGGCGGGCAAGGTGACCGGAAAAGAAGCGACGACGACGACGACATCAGTAATGCGCTTGACGACCTGATAGAACGAACGCGAGGTGATGCTTTGATAAGGGAGGTCGTGCAACCAGAAGTTTGGGTCATAGAGGTTACTATCGCCGCCAGCGGGTCTGACGGTCAACCCTTGAATGCGGGGCAGGGGGTTCATAATCCCATGCCATTGAGTTTTAACAATGGTCGCAAAATCTGCTTTTGTATTCAAAACCCCTTGGCTGTTGGTTTTGACTCGGATTGACTGCGGCGTTTCTGATGGTGGCTCTTCGTCATCGTCTGATGAATCACCGAAGTCGAGCAGATTACGCATGGTCGCCTGTACCAGGTCATGGTATATCAAGCCATCTTTCGGGAAGACGGCAATACCCATCGGAATTGTTAAATTGAGGTGCAGCGCCAACTTCGTATACAAAGCGCGCGCTAACTGCTCGGTAGCGGCATAACCCGTCTCCGGTAAGGAGACCACTAAATCATCATCGTCCCATACCAGGATGCTGCTTTTGGGGAGAATGGAACGGGCAACCTGAGCCACACGCAACTGCATGTAACGCCGTTGCAGCGCACCTTCCATATCAAAGCGCATAGTCGTTAGGTCTTCACTTTGTTCAAAGGAACTCATGTGGATGAGTAAGAAGCCGACGGTGTGATCGAAGTAGCGGGCGCGCGAGAGTTCATTGTTGATTTTTTCTTCGCCCTCGCCTTTGTCAAACACGTTGAGATCATCGGGTTTCAGCAAGACATCTTCGACAGTTTGCTCAAAATCAGAAATGACGAGCGAAATCTTGCGGGCAATCCATACGGTAACTGCTAAGACGACAACTTCCGTAATGGTGATGTAGATCGAACGCTGTGTGATCGGATTGCCGACTACAAAACGGGAAATCACATAGATGATGAGCGTGGGGATCAGCGCAATTTCATAGCGCTTGGCGAGATCAGGAAGAATCAAAATCGCCATCGAAATCAGACCGGTGATCACATACACACCAGAGTCGAGGTCAACATTCCCTAATCCAATGAAATCGAAGTCTGGACGCTCAAGGTTGTAGATAAAAATGAGCCACAAAACAAGGATCAGGAGTAGAACCCTAAAACGCGACATGAGTGTCCCTTCTTCTCGGCGACAATTGAATCCTATAACACTATATCAAAAATGACGACACCTTTTTAACAAAAGGATAAAAATAAAACAGCCCTCATGATCAAAATTTTTTGTGAATTTTTTGGATTGTTTCTCAATTCGGTATAAAAACCATTTGTTAAATAATATTAAATAATCATAAAGTGAATCTTGCATGTTAAGCATTAATTTCTGTAAGATATTTTAAGGAGAAATTAAATCATGTCTGTTAAAGAAGCCTACGCGAGTACAAGTTTTATTGCTGATGCGGTGATTGCTCATTTTAACCAACGTCCTGAATCTCACTGGCGGTTGCAAGGTGAAATTCAAATCCGTTACATGCTTTGGAGTGTATTATACTTCATTACACTCACAAATGGCGACCAGCTAAAGAAATTAGTTGTAAAAATTATACGTTTCCCCGATCAAACTGAGGCTGACCTCTCATGGAATAATCATGAATTGCTTCTGCGAGGCAGCCGTGAGTATTCCAGCATGGAGCGTATTTACGACCTTTTCCGTGACCAAGAGGGCAACGGTCTACACTGTATTCCCCCACAAACGTATCTGCCGGAAATTAACGCGATTGTCATGGATTATGTTGAAGGCAAGTCGCTCTATCATTCATCCCTTACCTTAAGTCAACTGCTGCGTCCGGGTGCCAGCGCGAATGCACGTAAGCTGCTCTACAATACAGGGCGTTGGCTGCGGCGTTTTCACTCACTGCCCTTAGGTGAAGTGCCTGCTGAGCGACAGTACGGACCTGCTGACAGTGTGAAAGCCTTATGTGCTGAAGCCGAGAAACTGAACACATTTGGTATATCCCTGGACTCTTTCCCCGATTGGCAAAAGGCGCTCAACATCCTGAACCGCCTCTCCGACGAGAAGCGTGTGTGGGTGCATGGTGATTTTCATATGCGCAATACCCTCGTGATCAATGGAGAAGGTATTTTGTGCTTCGATACCGCCTTTGAGCGTACTGATAGTCCTTATTATGATATGGGCACGTTCATCGCAGATCTCAAAAGTCGTCGTTCGCGCATTCTCCGCTGGGGTTTACTGCCCTCCGATCATGAAACTCGCGTGCTCAGCAATGCCTTCCTATCCGGTTACTTTCAGAGCGAACAGTGGGATGTTCGACTGCTGTTACTCTATGAAGGAAAGTTTTTGCTGCAAAAATGGAATGAAAGCCTTGAAGTCATCAACGATAAATTTTACGGCGCGCGCAAAATCGCAGGCGATGCACTGCGCGCCGGTGTTGTGGATCTGACATTCCGACGTATCATCTCTCGTTGGATGCACGACATCGTTACCTTCCGTTAGACGACTGCTCAGCCACCACTTTTTCATAAAGGTTTGCCAGCGAGTTTGCCTGCTGCGCCACGCAATGAGGCAACCGTTGGATATTTAACACTCTTTAATTCTACTTGACCTTCTTCATTTAGAATAAAGAGGACTTTATCCCCTTGTTCAATCCCAAGTTGCTTACGCACCTCAACAGGAATCACGACCTGTCCTTTACTACTTACCGTAGCGACTACCTCTTTCATCTTTACCCCCTATGCAAGCGCCCTCTTTAGAAGTAAGACAAGCATATCACTATCTTACCGACGAATCAACTTTACAAAAGTTACTCCGGCTGTACGCGAAAACTTGCGTTAT
>CALMZT010000443.1 GCA_937870805.1 uncultured Chloroflexota bacterium | reverse complement strand
AGCTTGCGCAGCCCATCGAACGCCATATAACGCTCTGTCGCAGCGGGCGCACCGTTGTCGCTGTTGATGTTGCCCGTTCCGGCGCTGGTCGCGTCGCCGTTGAGCAGCACGTAATCCATTGCGCTGGCAATCGCCGCCATCGCCTGTTCACGGTAGATGTTCAGCACGGGCATAATCGAGTCTTCGACCAGTTCCGCGCTGAAGCCCACACGCAGCGCCAGCTTCTTAGCGTTCAACTGCACCTTGCCTGTACCGACCTTGCTGTCGGGGATGGTATTGCCGCTGCCGCCAACCGTCAACTGTGATTCGTCTGAGGTTTCGGGCACGAAGTACACAGTAGGGTCAGTTCCCTCTATGAGGCAAACACCAGACGGTATCTAGTTATCCTGAGACCTGTTAGCTCCCCACTCTTGCACATCTTCGTTGACATCGAATTTTATACCCTCACGCTCAAACTTCTCCTGAAGGGCTTGACGGAACAATGCGCCTATCGACATGCCGCGCTCTGCTGCTAAAGCCTTAATCCTACCTTTCACCTTGCGACCAATAATGAACTGAACTGGAACTTGGTTATTCTGCATGTTGGGCATTCCTTAAGCCTTTCTACATTGACAGAGTTCATGAACTCATATATCATAAGTATATGAATTCATGAACAGCATACCACACATTTTGAAAGGAACGCAACATGGGACTGTTTTCGACACTGCAAGAACTACTGAATAGACCATCAACGAAACTCGAAGATTACATCTCGTTAGACGCGCCAGACTTTCTGACCGAAGACGACGACATTGAATGGATTGAAACAGGCTCATATGTCGTCATTCATGGTGACTCGGATGATTACGAAGGCGTAGTAGTGGCGACGTGTCCAGAGACGCAGCACGCGGCGGTGCGCTTCTGGCATCCCATCTGGAAACAGGAATTCACATGGACGTTCGGTATTGAACGTCTGGAACTGGCGAAGGTAGAGACGATAGCTTAAAAAACTATCGTCTCCGAGTACACGGAATAGGGCGCGGAACTTTGGACGGTGACGCGCTCCAACTCCAACAAAAGGATAACACACATGATGACTCGCCCCAAAGTACCCGGAATCTACGTCATTACGTGCGTGGTCAACGGCAAGTTGCCTCATCACAAGGGTTGGACATGTGTACGGGCTGACGACGAAAAGCAAGGCGGCGCGTAATGATGCCTGGTGCGCCCTACTTACTCGACACACTACCTACTGCTGTGGCGGCATTTCGTGCATTCATTGAGCCACGACAACCCCGCGCGGCATACCATCGTGAGCGCTGCTTAACGGCGCTTTCTCAACTGGAACGTGAGCCGTACTGTCCTGTGACCCTGTACACCATGATGTGCAAGGTTGACGGCTTGGGATTTACGCCAACGGGCGAGTCTCTCATCTGGCTTGGCAACGCTGAAGAACGTCACCGCGTTATCGCCGATGTTCTTCAGCGCTATCTATGTGAAATTCGTAATCTTAAAAACACAAAGATTCGATAGACATCTGCCTTTCTAACGCCTGATTAAATGAAAGTAGCGAGGACTTCACATGAGCGAACAACAGACTGCACAACAGGAAATTGGCGTCACAGTCCAGAAGTGGGGCGCAACGCTGGACGGCATTCTGCTGTCCGTGGATTGGGATACACGCAGGGCGCGCATAGAGACGTGGCGTGACCTGGGTAACGCACGTTACTCATGGCTTGAGGCGGAATACGACCTCGACGTGGTAACGCTTGCGCCTGAAGTCAAACGTCCCTGCGAGATTTATGACAGCTTCGATCTGGCGCGAATGCGAGATGACGGGAGTGAAGCGGAGGCGCAACACGAACGAACACGTGACCTTGAATTCAGATTGAATGGCTATTTTTAGCAAAATGTCGCACGTAATTGATTTTGAGGCGGTAGGGGGCTACCGCCTCTAGAAAGGATTGAGAGATGGCTAAGTTTGACGGCGCACTGGTGACGATGGACACCATCAATGAGCACCTGCGCAAGATTCAGGAGACACAAGCGCATATTGAGAAGTTCGGCGCCAGTGAGCCACAAGTCGCATTCCTGAACAGCTTGAATGCTCAGAGCACTCGCTACCTCACGGCGGCGTTTCACGAACTGGAACGCAAGATGCTGGCGATTCAGGCGTATGACGATGCAGTCAACATGATTGCTGCGAGGCTCGATTGATGTCTCAGGAGACGTTGGATTTTGCAGCCAACACGATCAGCGCCGCCTTGTCGAAACATGACGTAGACGCGCTGATCGTCGTCATTCCCGGCGATGACAGGTTGTACGGCTCTGCCACGATCTTGAGCGATTTAGATGATGGTATCGCCGCCTTAGGACTTGTCGATGGCGTCCACATTCGGACGCCACACAAGCCATTAGGCTTAGTCACATTCGACTACATGCCAGAGGGTCATAACCAACAATGTTAACCCACAAACTTGTAATCAAATACGACCCGCCGTTCCCTTACATCAATCGTACTCGCAATATCACCATTCGTATCGGCACATCACAGAAGCTGGCGAACCGTCTAACCACTTTTGGCTTGGGGCAGGCAGGACGCAAGCAACGTATTGAACTGGCGCTGCAAGCCCGCGTTGAGGCGCTCTCAGATCGTGAAGCGCCTGACACGCCAGTAATCGATCACTTCGAGCATGAAGGGTTCGCCGTCGTGATCGTTTTCGGTGTCGTGGTCACGGGCACAAGCAGATTTGGACGCATCACTGGCGACTACTACTTTCTGACATTGTGCGAAGACGAGGTAGACGCTGTGCTGCGCACGGTGTTTAAGCAGAGGGTGGGAGTGTGAAGCAATTATCATTCTTCAGTCTGCCCGGTGACGAAATCAACCTGCCGGAAGAAATTGAAGCAGCGCTCCATCGCGGTGCAGCGCTGGCACTCTCTGTATCCGGCGGTAAAGACTCTGACGCAATGACGTGGCAGCTTCTCTATGAATATCAGCGACGTGGATGGACCGGAGAGATTTGCCTCATTCATGCCGACTTAGGGCGTGCTGAATGGCACTCGACACCTGCATATGTCCAGTCGTTAGCACAACGTACTGGGCTGCCGCTGTATATTGATCGGCATCACTTGCATGACCTGATCGACCACATACGCGCGCGTATGGACAAGCTACGCGCTGACGGGCGACTGGCAACAACACCGCCGTTTCCTTCGCTTGGCAATAGGTATTGCACCAGCGATATGAAACGCGCGCCGATTGATCGCTGGATACGCAATCACTTCTACACAGGCGAAGTTGTTTGTGCGATGGGGTTACGCGCCGACGAGTCTAAAGATCGCGCGAAGAAGCCGATTGTGGAACTTCGTGAGGACTGCTGCGCAAATAAACCTTATCGCCGTGTCTGGAACTGGAACCCGATTCATCACTGGTCCGTTGATGATGTGTGGGCATCCATCGACACACACGGCGATGGTCAATCTCATCCCGCTTACGCGCTTGGCAATCATCGCCTTAGCTGCGCGATGTGTGTGCTGGCTGACGTGCGCGATTTAACTAACGGAGCAATCGAAAACCCCGACACCTACCGCGAACTCTGCCAGATCGAGGTTGAAAGCGGCTGGGCATTCAAACAGGATTGGTGGTTAGGGGCACTGAAGCCTGAATTGCTGACGGATGAACAATACGAATGGTATGTGGCAAGAGGAATAATCCAATGAACAAGACTCAAGGGCGTGTTGGTTCTGCAGAGGAAATTCCGCTTAACTTCTTGAAGCCAGATCAAACCGGGACACTCAAGGCGTGGCTGATGTTCTTACCTGGTCAACATCCGCTGTGGTCGCACTATGAATTAGGGGTAATTCACCTGCGTCCCATTGAAGGGGTGAGACCAGCCTACAAATATGTTGCCGACGCAGGGCATGAAATTATGCTTTGCGCACTCGACCCGCAGCAGAAACCCAATACAGCCGACATCAATACGCTTTATCCGCTGACGCCGATCAACTACACCGTGCAGTTCGCCGGACTAACTGATGAGCAGGCTGTTGAGGTTGGGCAAATCGTTTGCACATCTTTCATCGAGGGAGGGCTGATTGCCGAGCCACAGGGTATCGTCGGCGCAAGAGAGCTTTTTTACACGAAGGTTGAGCGCTACGTCCGTGACTATCTCCCGCACGGGCGCGTGTATTGGCAGCGCTAGGTCAATGATTCAGCTTTCACTCTTCCCGCTCGACCCGCGTCCAATGTGCATGGGCTGCAAACGTAACGTGCCTTTTCTGGGGCAATGGTCGCCTGCGAACAAGGGGTATCTGTGCCGTGAATGCACGCTGAAGTTTCCAGCCCCTATGCACATTTTCGATTACGGCTACAAGGGACGCGACGTAACTATCAAGCAGGGTTGTAACGATAGGGTAGCGCTAGAGTATCACGTTGGGATGGAAAACGCTGTGCACAGGCTGAAATCA
>CALMZT010000442.1 GCA_937870805.1 uncultured Chloroflexota bacterium | reverse complement strand
GGTTGTGGCTCGGGCAGGGCATCGCCGACCTCGCCGCCGTCCTGGACCCGGAGGTCGTCGTGATCGGCGGTGGGGTCTCAAGATCGGGACCTATCTGGTGGGAGATGCTGCAAGCAACTGTGCGCAGCATTGTTCTGCCCTGGCACGACAACGTGGAACTAAGACGTTCAGCGCTCGGCAAAAATGAGGGGATTTGGGGCGCAGTAGCCTTACTGTAGCCTTTTTCCAAAACGAACGTAAAAAGTGTTTTTGAGGAGGAATAGACGTCAATCAAATTCTGTACTTTTATCACGATCTTTCTAAAGTGAAAAATTGATGGAGGATTAAAATGAAACTATCTTCTCGAATTTTCGTCTTTCTTTTGCTGGCAGCGATGACCTTGCTCATCGGCAGCTTCGCCGCGGCGCAGGACGATTTGCCCGACATGGGTGTTGCCCTCAATTCTGAGGTTTCGGGGAACGTCGAATTCTGGCATCACTGGGGTTCACCTGTGCGCCGTAATGCCATCCGCCGCGTGGTCGCCATGTGCCAGCAAGCACTCCCCAACATCACCGTTGAAGAAGTCTTCAAACCTTTCGGTGAAGGTTGGACTGCCAATATCGCGGCTGTGGCTGCGGGTACGGGTATGCCAGACGTGATTGTGTCAGACCGTCTGCAACTGCCGCGTGAGGCTTCTGACGGCATCTATGAGAACTTACAGCCGAGAATCGACGCTGACGGGTTTGATACCAGCGACTTCTACCCCTTCACCTGGGAACAGACGCTCTTAGATGGCAACAGCTATGGTATACCCCAAGAAACTGACGTGCGCGTGCTGTTCTACAACAAGACCCTGTTCCAGGAAGCGGGACTAGATCCTAATGACCCGCCAGAAACCTGGGAAGAGTTGCTCGCTTATGCCGACGCCCTCGACGTCATTGCTGAAGATGGAACGATTGAACGCATCGGCTTCTTCCCCCTGATTAACGTCGGTCCAGACATCTGGGCACTTGCCAATGGACAGAGCTTTGTTCAGGACGGCAACCCAATGGTCAATACACCGGAATTCGCTGAAACTGTTGAGTGGGTTCGTTCGTGGGTTGACCGCTACGGCGGTTGGGATCGCGTTCAGGAATTCCGTGCGACATTGGGCGCACCACCGAATGATGCCTTCATGTCGGGTCGTGTAGCAATGGTCGCGGACATCGCGGGTTATCTATCGCAGTTGAACTTCTACCGTCCGAGAACGACCCTGGCAGATGGCAGCAGCGTCAACACGGACATCGGCGTTGCCCCCCTGCCCTACAATACCTCACCCGCCTCGTGGAGCGGCGGTTTCTCCTTCTCGATCCCCACTGGCGCAGAGAATCCCGACGCTGCATGGGAATTCATCAAGTGCGCAACTGGTCCCGTCGCGCAGAGTTCATGGGCACGCGATACCTACGCGATTCCTTCTCGCATGTCAGCCGCCAATGACCCAGTTCTGATGGCGGATCCCAACTGGCAGTTCTTTGTCCAATCGATGGACATCAGCACCAGCAGCGAATTTGTACCCGCCTACCCGAACTATATGGAACAATTCAATCAGCGGGCAGAACAAATCTATCGTGGTGAGATTCCTGTTGAACAGGCACTGACCGAAGCACAGGCTGCAATTGACGAGACTGTTGCTGCCAACGCGCCATAAACCGTACAGGCTGTAAAGTCTATTGCAAGGGGCGTTAAGCGCCCCTTGTCTCTAGCAAAATAGTTCTATGTAAGGGAGTCACGCATGGAAGGAACGGCTCAGCCTAAAAGCGCTGTGGGTTTGGGAAGGGCACAACGTGGCAAAGGGGGCGTACAGCTAAAAAACCGAGAAGCTATCACTGGATGGCTGTTTGCATCGCCCTGGGTTATAGGGTTTTTGCTGTTTACGGTGGGACCGATGCTTTTTTCGTTGTACGTAAGTTTTACAGAGTACAACATCATTCGCACCCCAGAATGGATCGGACTACGTAACTACGAAAATATCTTTTTTAGAGATCGCTTTTTCTGGAAATCGTTAGAAAATACCTTCTGGCTCGTCGGCGTCAAAGTGCCCATCGTCATGGTCGTCGCCATTAGCATCGCGCTGCTATTGAATACAAAAATTCCAGGTGAGCGTGCCTTCCGTACCATTATTTATTTGCCAAATGTCTTGTCTGGCGTCGCCGCGATTTTCCTGTGGCAGTGGATTTTAGCGCCGGATGGATTGCTGAATAACGCCTTGAGATCGGTAGGCATCAGAGGACCCGCATGGTTTGCTGATCCAAACTGGACGAAACCGGGGCTTGTTGTGATGGGGATGTGGTGGATTGGTGGAAATGTCCTTATTTATCTGGCGAGTCTCAAAGGGATACCCGCGTCGCTTTACGAAGCGGCGGAAATTGACGGCGCATCCGCCTGGGCAAAAGTGCGTTATATCACCCTGCCGCTGCTCTCTCCAACTATTTTCTTTGAGATTGTCACGACCATCATTGGTACATTTCAGATTTTCACGACAGTTTACATTATCGCAAGTTCTCGCGGCGCGGATGTTGGCTTAGGTGGACCCGGACAATCGCTGCTGTTCTATGTGCTTTACCTCTATAACCGCGCTTTCGGTAAAGTCGGGGAAGCGCGTGGTTTGCAGATGGGATATGCCTCGGCACTCGCGTGGATTTTGTTCATCGTTATTCTGGCGATCACGCTGTTGCAGTTATGGCTCTCGAAACGCTGGGTATACTATGAGACGGGGGATGAATAAATATGGCTACGCTCATGAATCGTCTCACAAGAAGTATGACTCCATCCACATCCTCACCGCGTCCCTCTGTCTTTATCGGGAAACTGGTCGCTTTTCTCGTGATGCTCGGTATTTCCTTCCTGTTCCTCGTGCCACTCTTTTGGATGATTTCAACGTCGCTGAAAGATCCACAGGATTTGGTTGGCGTGCGCTGGATACCAACACGTATTGCATGGGAAAATTATCAATCTGCTTTCAGTTTCGGCATGTGGGGACGATGGGCATTCAATTCATTTGTGATTACGCTAACGAGCGTAATCGGCATGGTCATATCGACTTCGCTGGTGGCATATTCGTTTGCACGGCTACGCTGGCCCGGTAGAGATATGCTGTTTAGCATCGTGCTGACGACGATGATGCTTCCCGAAGTCGTCACCCTCATCCCACAGTTCATCATCTTCTCACGGATGCCTGCCTTTGGTTTTCAAGGCTCGCAAAATTGGGTGAATACCTTTCTACCGCTGGTCGTACCACCGATTTTGGCGGGCAGCGCCTTCAACATCTTTTTGCTGCGGCAGTTCATGCGCGGCATCCCTAATGAACTCTCTGAAGCCGCAAAGATCGACGGCGCATCGGAAATCCGTATCTGGTGGGATATTGTACTGCCGCTGTCCAAGCCCGCGTTGGCGACCATTGCGATTTTCACATTTCAAGGCGCGTGGCAGGATTTCATGAAGCCGCTGCTGTATTTGCAGAGCGAAAGTATGTATACGCTGCAAATTGGGCTGCGGCAGTTTGAGGCAGCAGCAGGTGGCGCGCCCGCGTGGAACTGGCTCATGGCAGCGAGTTTGGTGGTGATGCTGCCCGTGTTGTTCATCTTCCTTGTGTTCCAGCAGTATTTTATTGAAGGCATTTCGATTACCGGCATGGGCGGTAGATAATGCGGCGTTCGACAAATGAAAGTGGGGAGATTAAGGTGCAGGCTTCGGCTTACACTTTGATTTGCCCCACTGACCGTCCTTATGTTTATCTTGCAGATGCCAAAGTCAAAAACCGCTTTGCCGAACTGTTTGTGCTGTCCAGCGTTCACACCCTAACGGGGCGTGATGATACGACTCGCATCGGATCATGGCAGATTGAGGACAGAAACGGACAAATCACATTAACGCTTACCGCCGAAAGTTCGTTCTGGAAACAGAAAACCTATCGAATTTACTGCGATGACATGCGTTTACGTTATGAAATTGAAGTCGAAGGACAGGGACAGCTTACGGAGGCGTCGTACTTCGGCGGCTATTATTCTGGTCAAGTGCGCTGGGGGGCGGGTTTTTTCTGGTCAGGTCAGCGCTTCAAAAAAGGCTTTAACCCTGAGCCAACAGTAGACGAAGAATACTATTTCACACCCTCCAGCGGCTCAATGATCGACCTTGCAGGTGTGCCGCTGCCTGGTAAAGCGGGATGGTTTTTTACCCCACCCCCCTTCTGTTTCGCGTTTCAAGCAGGCAAGTCGTGGTTGGGTCTGGGCGTTGAAGGTGCGCCGGGACAAAACCGTTATATGGACTATCGCTATCACGGGCAGCAAGGCAGCTTTTATCTATCGCTGAACTATGAGGGCTACACAACCGTTGATAGCACCTATACGCTGCCTGCGATTGGCTTTGACTTCGCTGCAAACGAATATGATGCGCTGGAAAAACACGTCGCGTCACTGCGCACACAAAAACTTGTACCTACCCATGCAACGAAAGATAAACCCGCTTGGTGGCGTAATCCGATCTACTGTGGTTGGGGATCTCAGTGTTATGTAGCTTCTAAGAATGGCAAACGCGCCCCCGAATACGCCCAACAAACACTTTACGATGGCTTTTTAAAGGCGCTCGAAGCGAACGATGTTGTGCCGGGTATCGTGGTGCTAGATGATAAATGGCAGGCGACTTATGGCGACAACCACGTTGATGAAAATAAGTGGCACGATTTGCGCGGCTTTATCGATCAGCAGCACGCCGCTGGACGCAAAGTGCTGCTGTGG
>CALMZT010000441.1 GCA_937870805.1 uncultured Chloroflexota bacterium | reverse complement strand
AAAAATCTGGCGTCGAAACTCTGCTGGAATGAACGGTTGGCCCTCGTGGAACGCGAGGCGTTAGAACTCACACTCACGGCACAATGCGAACTGCTGGGGCTCCAGCGCAGCGGGTTGTATTATCAACCCGTGCCGCCCTCTGCGCGGGAAGTGGCGATCAAGCATCGCATTGACGAACTGTACACCGCGTATCCGTTCTATGGTTCGCGCAAGATTGCCTACGCCTTGCGTCCCGAATACATCGTGAATCGCAAAGCCGTGCAACGCCACATGCGCGAAATGGGCTTAGTGG
This sequence comes from uncultured Chloroflexota bacterium, assembly GCA_937870805.1. Lineage (GTDB taxonomy): Bacteria > Chloroflexota > Anaerolineae > Aggregatilineales > Phototrophicaceae > JACAER01. Next base: position 2,235 of record CALMZT010000441.1, on the reverse strand, counting down.
CGATGGTGCCGGGGCCGCACTTGAGTAAACCCCATCCGGCGCATCAAATTTACCCATATTTGTTGCGGCATTTGAAGGTCGCGGCGGTGAATCAAGTCTGGGGCATTGACATCACCTACATTCGCCTGCAAGCCGACTGGATGTATCTCGTGGCGATTCTGGATTGGCACTCGCGCTATGTGGTCAGTTGGGAGTTGGACCAAACGCTCGAACTCCCGTTTGTCTTACGCGCGGTCGCGCGCGCGCTGGCGGGCGCCACTCCGCAGATTATGAACAGCGATCAAGGCAGTCACTTTACCAGTGTGCAATATCTCGAACCACTCATACAGAAAAACGTCGCAATCAGCATGGACGGTCGCGGCCGTGCGCTCGATAACATTTTTACGGAACGGTTGTGGCGCAGCGTCAAGTATGAAGAAGTGTATCTGCAAGAGTATGGCTCACCGAAGGAGGCCCGTCACGGTTTAACACGCTACTTTGACTTTTATAATCACACCCGCCTGCATCAAGCCTTGGGCTATCGTACGCCGGCGGAGGTGTACTTTAACTGACGACCGCGCGTGAAGCCAGTGTGGGCGGTGGATGATGTGGACAACCCAAGTGCGGGCTTGACCACATCACCCACCGCCCCTACGACGACGACGACGACTTATCTCTCTCAAACCAAAGGACAGAAGCTATCTTAACTTTGACCCAAATTGTGTCTTGACAAAAGGGTCCACTTTATTGGACTCGCGTTAATTCAGTTTGGATTTCCAGATCTTTCTTATCCCTGTCTGTGAGCAAGAAAGCTAAATCCTTGTCGGTTTCTATCGCTTGAATATCATCTTTTAAAAGCCCTTCATAGGATCTTACCGCTTCCAGATAAAACCGAAGAGTGTCGTTATTGAACGACAGCCAGTTATAAAAGTATCCTTTTTTGATATTTCTAACGACTTCTGCCACGCTGGCAGACAACCCAGGATCATTGGCAGTTATGACTAAAATGGTCAAAGTAGGGTCTTGGTGTGACACTTGTGATTCCTCCCTGAAAATGGAAATTTTAAAGGCCTTTTGAGGCCCTTATTGACAAACTATATAATTTAGGGTATCATGAATTGTCGTGCTCGCAAAGAGCTCGATTTTGATTACTCGCGAAGGGCAGAAGTGAAAGCCCATGAGTCCCAGGCTCCTAATTTCGGTTACTCGGATTGGGGGCACTAAAAAAGCTGTCTGGATATGCAGGCAGCTTTTTTAGTGCCAGTGTTGCGTAACTGCAACATGGGCGTATAATTATAGTAGGTGAGAATTTCATAAAATTTTCATCTGTAGCAGAACATTTCGAATACATACGGAGGTGAGAAATGAAACGAATAGTTTTTTTGTTTGTCGTCATCGGAGTTTTAGTCATATTCTTGCCTTCGGGCGTTTTGGCTAGTCCCTCGGGTGCATCCAACAGTGGATATGTGAATGTCTCGATCAGTCCGGATAAAAAGCGGAAATCTAAGCGGGCAGTGAAAAAGACCGTAAAGGTCAAAAAGTCGAAAGCCGCTTTGGCTGCTGAACGTAGAGCCGCAGCAGAGCGCAAGCGCCTCGAAATAGCGCGCCAAAAAGCAGCGGCTGAGTATCGGCGACAGAAAATTGCTTTTGAAGCGGGTCTCAAAACAGAGACGAAGTCGAATATTTCTAACGACACAACGGTCAACGTTCAAGATGCCAAGATCCGCGAAGCCGCGGTTAAGGCGCTCGGCACCGACCTCGACCCGCCCGACGACATCCAGGAAACCGGCGCCGTTAAGACGCATCTCGCGGGCGTGCTGCTCCGCCGCGTCGCCGCGCAACTGACGGGACCGCGCGCATGACGCACGTCTACGACATCAGCCTCACCGTCAATGGCGAGGCGCTCACCGCGCGCGTCGAGGCGCGCAAGTCGCTGGTCGATTTCCTGCGCGAGGATCTGAGCCTCACCGGCAGCCATGTCGGCTGCGAGCACGGGGTCTGCGGCGCCTGCACGGTCCGCGTCGATGGCGAGGTGGTGCGCGGCTGCCTGATGCTGGCTGTGCAATGCGACGGCGCCAGCGTCGTGACCATCGAGGGCGTGTCGGACACCGGCGAGATTGCCGACCTGCAGGACGCCTTCGAAAAACGCAACGCCCTGCAATGCGGCTATTGCACGCCCGGTATGCTGCTGACCGCGCAGGAATTGCTGGCCAACGGCAAAACGCCAAGCCGCGAGGACATCCGCGAGCATATCTC
>CALMZT010000440.1 GCA_937870805.1 uncultured Chloroflexota bacterium | reverse complement strand
GAACCAGGTAAACTGGCGCGGCTTTTTATAACTGCCTGTTAAAAATGTTCGCAGCATGTGCAGCCAGACGATCAACACCATGCCTTCTGCGCCCAGGCGATGCAGGTCGCGTATGAGTTGTCCCAGCGGCACGTTGCTCAAGATGGCAAGCATATTGCCATACGCCACATCGGGCGATGGTGTATACCAGATCATCAATAATATGCCGGTGATCGTCTCGAAAAACACGAAGTAGGTCGAGAGCCAACCCAGGCGGAAGGTAGGATACAGCCCCGTCATATCCTTGTGGAAATAGCTGGGGCGCATATGCAGCCAGAAACCATCCGCGTGAGGGGTCAGGCGGGGGTTCGGCTTACGAGTGGGGGCTTCACCGCGCAGGGCTTCGCGCACGTCCTGAATGTTCATCCCTGCGGTGAAGCGCTCCATAACCTCGTCGATGCCCTCGAAAACGGCTTTTTTTAAGCCCTTTTCTTTAATGTCGTCCAAAAACGACGGGAAGGGGAGTATCGTCATGACGCTTTCTCCTCGAACAAGAAATATATTTTCACAAACAATGGGCTTAAGCCCATTGTTCAAGATTCACCTATGGATGCGGCGGTAGCAAAATCTTGCTTCCCGTATTGATGGAGATTTCGACAATATCCTCAACCGTATGAGTGCCAAGCGGAATCGGATTGCCTGCGCTGTCCATCGTCGCTGATGTGCCATCGCTGAAGCTGATGGTAGAGACGAAGCGGTCCAGACCGCGCGGCGCAGGACCTTCGATGTATGTGCCATCAAGCTGATACTTCGAGCCGTGACAGGGGCACTCGAAACGGTGATTGGTATCTACCCACTTCGGCAGGCAGCCCAGATGAGTACACACGGCGTAGAGCACGACAATCTCCTCATTGACATATGAGACGTGGAAGCGTCCCGACGGTTCTGACGCGGGCGCAATATCAGGCGCTTCAGGTAAACGCGCAGGGTCGAACTTGAAGGTACCGCCGAACGTGCCTTCCTTGAAGCGTGGCAGCATGAACCACACTAAACCCGCAGTAGACTGACCGAGCAAGAGCACGATAGACGCGCCCCAAATGTAATATAAAAACTCACGCCGACTGGGTAAGCTGACATCGACGGCTGGGGCTGCGGCTCTGGTGGGCGCGGCTGTCGTCGTTTTAGCAGGACTTGCAGTTGCCATTGATCTAAACCCCCCGAAACTGGGATTCGTTAGTAGAAGCAAACACTAGAGATGCACAATAGTAACAAATAATTCAAGCCCTACCAAGTGGCACGAACCATTTGCATGACCTCATATGTTAAATATATCACAAGCGAGGCGCAGTTGTCAAAAAATCATTAACGATTTTCTGCCCTAAAATGAACCCAAAAAGCGTGGTTATTAAGCAACAGGTCAGCCTGTTATTTAGAGAAAATGCCCTGATGCGCAATCATTTCAAACCCGAACACGCTGCCAAAATGCCGCGCTGCCGTTTCAGCAGCCGTTTGCATGTCGATTTCTCTATCGAGCAGGGCTGCCATCGATGTCACGCCTTTATCGGCAATGCCACAGGGAATGATGCCTTTGAAATAATCAAGATCAGTGTTCACATTGAGCGCGAAACCATGTTTCGTTACCGCGTGTACGTCGATCTTCACGCCAATGGCAGCGATTTTTTCCTCACCGCGCGGTGTATCGACCCAGACGCCCGTTAAGCCCGCAATCGGCTTCGCAGCAATGTCGAATTCGGCAAGCGCGCCAATCAATACCGTTTCCAGCTTGCGCACGTAGCCCACGAAATCGGTACGCACGCTGCTGCCTTCCGCGCGTGGCAAACGGATAATAGGATAACCCACCAACTGTCCTGGACCGTGATAAGTGATGTCGCCGCCGCGATCTACGTGCAGCACTTCGACGCCGCGCCCCGCCCGTTCTTCAGGCGACATCAACAGGTTTTCCTCATGCCCCGACGAGCCAAGTGTGTAAGTGTGGGGATGCTCCACCAGCAGTAAACGATCTGGGGTGTTATCGTGGTGGCGTTCAGTGGCAAGTCTGTTCTGCAACTCCCACGCCTCTTGATAGGGTACGAAGCCCAATGTTAAAACTTCACACGGCAGCATCAAACTTTATCCTGAATTCTGTGTTCCTTTCGAGAAGGATTTTCATTATGGTTTAGTATCGCTTCGCATGAACAGGTTTCACAGGACCCTTGAGATACTTTTCGAGAAAGTCCATCGTGATCTGCCATGCGCGCGTGCCGTATTCAATCTGCTCAGGCGATAAATCCTGAAAGAATTCGTGTCCCGCACCTTCAATCACGACGACGTTGTGCTGAAAACGTTTGGACTCCGCCAGTTCAGCACGCAGTCTTTCGACAACAGGGGCTTTCGTATAGGGTTCACTGCTGCCATAAATCGCCAGAATCGGCGCGTTACATTGTGCGAAGCGCCCCATATACTTTTGTGGAAAGCCGCCAAAGGCAACTGCCGCTTCAAGGTCTTTGCGAGTGAGCGCCGCTTCAAAGGCGAGGCTGCCGCCCATGCCCATGCCAATCGCGGCAACGTCGCCGTTGCATTGGTGATGGTGTTCCAGCACCGTCAGCGCGGCGTGGATACGCGGATAGCCTTCAGTGCCGAGCGCTTGCACCAACTTCATGGCTTCCTGTGGTGAATGGGCAACTCGTCCGCGATATAAGTCGGGCACGATCACATAATAGCCGGTCTGTGCAAACAGATGAGCGATACGCCGCACGTTTTCATTGACACCCCACCAGTCATGAATCAGCGCCACGCCGGGAAATTTATTGCCGCGCGACGGATGTGA
>CALMZT010000439.1 GCA_937870805.1 uncultured Chloroflexota bacterium | reverse complement strand
TGAATGAACTCTGCAAACTGCTGATTAGTGACAGGCGTTAAGTCAATGGCATAGGGCTGAAGATCGACGTGTCGTTTGAGTGAAAATGGACGGTGCAAATTCATATAGCGCAGCGAGGGATACACGACGCCGGGCACATCGTAAAAGCCGCACTCGCGCATCGTAAACGTCACTGTCATGTCGAAGCTGTACGCTGGAATAGCGATCATATTCAGCGGTAAATTGTTCGCGTCATAGTATGTGGTTGTGGGGGCAGGGTGCAGCGTTATGATGTGCGTCGGTGGTGCAGCGTCAAAGTTGGCGCGTGCGTCGATAGCTCTTTGCTGCGCCAAAAAATTCTGCAAATCGGGCGCGTCGTCAGCGATTGCGAGAAATGCACCAATGCCACGCGGGCGCATGTGTCCCTGCAATATTGCTCGCCCGTCAATAATTTGCGGTGCAATTTCTTCGCCGCGTACCAAGTCGTAGTAGCACTGACCGTCGTAGTGTGGAACGGCAATCAATGCGCCCGATGTATCAGTTTCGGCGTGATTGACCAGTGTCCACAAGCGCGTGCTGGCGTCTTCCCACAGACTTGCATGAACTGTTTCAATGAGTGTAGGAATAAGCGGTGTCCAGCCTTCGCCGCTGAACAGGTGATGATAACGCCGCTGAATGCCGATCATCGCACGCAAAAGTGATTTGTCACGCTCGTTCCAGCCAACGAATGTGCCAAAAACATTTTCCCAGACAACCATGCCTGTGCCGTTCATCCATGCTGTGTGCAGTTCGGGCGTGTGGTCATGCTGCCAGCGCTTGATGCGGTGCTGCATGTGACGGCGCTCAAACCATTTGTTGCGCAGCACGCCGGGAACGTCATTGAAACTTTGCGCCCACGATGAGGGATGCGTGTGCAGGTGCTCCAGCGGCACGAGGACTTCACTTTCGAGCGTGACGCCGGGACGCGCGGCGTCGAGTTTTTCGCGCAAGCCCTGCGCAGCGTTGGACATCGTATCGAGAAAAATCGCGTCGGCGTCGATTGCTTGTACGAGTTCGACCAGCGCGTCAATGTCGCTCTGGTTTTCGCGGCGCGTGCCTGTGTCCCAGGGATTGTAATCGACGTACACACGCACGCCTCGCGCATGACACTGTTCGACGAGTGTACGCAAACGGGGCAAGCCGCCCGGCATTTGGCGATAAAAATCGAACTGATTGCGGGCATCGAAGCCGATGCGCGGGTAAGCGTGCCACAGGATGATGGCGTCGTAACCACCAAACTCCTGTTCGCCATAATCGAGAAACTCATCAAGGTGATAATCCCCATCGTAGAACAGCAAATCGCACATCATGACCAGCGCCAGTGTAAACGTGCGCGGAATCCATGCGAACTCTGGCGCGTTGTAAAGTGCATCATCGTAATTGAGCAGATAGCGCGTGGAGTTGCGCCATTGATGAAGCTGTTCGCGCCAAATGTGCCATTGTGATGCATTGGCAGGCGCAGGAATGAGCGCGTGCATCAGGCTGCCTCTTTCAGACTACAGATGAGGCTCTAGCATAAATTGAAACCGGTCTCATTTAAAGAGTTAAAAACAACGAGCAATGAACAATGAGTCAAATCCAAGAGATTGAACCGCAAAGGCGCAAAGGACGCGAAGGGAGAAGGGAAAATATTGAACCACCGAGGACACCGCGTTGAGTACAACGTAGGACACCGAGAAAGAATAGAAAATAAAGAGGGCGAACACGCCAGTTCTCCGGCATCAAGATAAATCTTAACGCTTCGGTTGCCATCGCCAGAGGTTCAAAACCTCCGGCTAAGCTGGTTTAGAAACCCTTGAAAGGGTTGTTTTCACGCTGAATGTTGGCTAGTCAACCTCTTTAGAGGTTTTTCAGATGTTGGCTAGCGGCGGGTTTTGAACCCGCTGCGAGAACCATGAAGCGTTATTTGGATGCCTAAGAACACGTCGGTTCGCCCCTACGCATCAAATGTTGCAATCACGACTGTGCGTAGCTGTACACTTTCGCAGGTTGCGCGTTATCTGGCAGTTGATGTGTCACAGGAATAGAGGCGACACTGGCGGGTAAGATGATTGTAAACGTGCTGCCTTGCCCAGGTTCGCTTTCGGCATGAATTTGTCCGCGCTGCTTTTCGATGAGGGCTTTGGCGATGGCTAAGCCTAAGCCGTAACCACTGCCGCTGCGTGCCTGATTAGCGCGATAAAAGCGCTGGAAAATGTGCGGCAGCGTTGCTTCAGCAATCCCGATGCCCGTATCACGCACGTTGATAAACACCTGATCGCCACGCTGCTGGGCGCACAATTCGACACATCCTTGCTCAGGCGTGAATTTGAAAGCATTGTCTAACAGAATGAGCAGTACCTGTTTGAGCAGATCACGGCTTGCTATGACCTGCATATCGGGGATATTACGCACGCTGAAGGTACACGTTGGATTGAGACTTTTTGCCTGTCGCTCGATGTCGGCAAAGAGGCGCGGCAGGCTGATCGTTTCCAGTTCAACCTTTGGCGCATAATCGGCGCGTGCAAGCGTCATGAGATCGTTCACGAGGCGAATCATGCGCTCATTTTCATCCACAATGTCGCCCAGAACCGCTGTCCGATCCTCTGTGGAAATGGGTGGCTCGCGCTGCAACAGGGCGAGATTGCCGCGCAGCGTCGTCAGCGGCGTGCGCAGTTCGTGCGAGGCGTCAGCGATAAAGCTGCGCTGCGCTTGCAACGCCTGCGCAACCTGTTGATACGCAGTTTCCAGCGCAAACAGCATACTATTGAAGGTTGTCGCCAATCGTCCAACTTCGTCTTGCGGTCCGTTGTGCTGCACGCGGCGGCTGAAGTTACGCTCGATGCCGATCATGTGTGCCGTGCGCGTCATCTGGTCAATCGGACGCAGTGAGACTCCCGCTATCAGCCAGCCGCCCCCAACGGCGATCAGCAGCGTGAATACGCCGCCGAATACTAAGGACGTTTGCAGCGTTTGTACTGCCTGCTCCTGCTCCGCAATGGAACGTGCGACTTGCAGAATGCCGAGCGTACCGCCACTCATGGTGACAGGATGGCTGTAGACCAGCATCGGCACATTGTTCACGCGCGTGACTTCGTAGACGGCTTGTCCCTCCTGCACACTGCGCAGCCCGGTATCGCTTAGCGGTAAAACATGACCACGCAGATTGTCGGTACTCCCCAACACATTTCCGCGCGAGTCACAAGCCTGCCAATAAGTCGGGCTTGAACCGAGGGAGGTACTCGGAAATTGGAGGAAGCCCTGTGGCTGCGCGTTGCTTTCGAGCAAGCGTCGCATTTCCAGCGCAAGCGTGTTTTCCATAAACATGCGCGTCGAATGCTCCATCGTCAGATACAGCATGATGCTGAAGCCGCCGAGCGCGTGGCCGACCTGCTCGAGCTCGATCCCGGTGCCGTGAGCGTCAAGGCGTCCACGTTCCGGCCGGTCAGCGGTCCGAGTCCGGTCCAGTCACGAA
>CALMZT010000438.1 GCA_937870805.1 uncultured Chloroflexota bacterium | reverse complement strand
GATAAGATTCATTGATCAATCCCTGCGGCGGGATAATCGCTAATTCGGGAGATAAACCAATACTCAACGCGGCGTTTTCGATGTCGTTGAGGAAGTATTGTAAGATGACAATATCAGGGTTCTCCACTGGATAGGCTTGCAGGTTGGCAAGCTGCTCAGGTGTTGAGGTGCCTATTTCCCCGACGTTCATTACGGCATAGTCATCGCCTAACAAACTGCCCAACGTATCGCTGTAGCGGTCTGATGGATTGTCGATCCCTAAGCCTGCGGTAAAAGAATCGCCTACCGCAAGCACTGTGGTTCTGTTTTGCCAATCCTGAGGAGTCCATTCACGATCACGATAGCCCAGAGAGTTAAGATGCCAAAAACGATTTTCCCAATTCTGACAGGACAGCGTGAAACAGTGCCCCATCGTATCAGCGTAGAAAAAGTGGAAATAGATTTCACCTGCGCCACAAATCAGTGCAATCGTGATATAGGACACGAGCAAGCCACTTGCCAGATGGCGCATCCACCGTTTGTTTTTCTGGACAGTGGCAGCAAGTAAGACAATACCCACGACACCATAGGCAAGTAAAATAACAATCAAACCATCACTCCGATAAGCTGTGTTAATCGCATAACGTTAACTTCAGATAAGGAATTTGAGCGTGTGATTTTCTGTAGGGACGCAACACGTAAGCGAAGCGACTGCGCCTTTACGTTTCCATGACTCCATTTTTGATGGCTTAAGCAAAAATGAGAAACAAACACAATTGATCCATATATCCCATTTATGGCTTTTCTGTACGTTCATTATTGCATAGAAGTTACACAGCTGAGTAAATTTTCCGCGTCGTTCGTAGGGGCGAACCCAACGTGTTCGCCCGTCAACTGCGTAAGTCCTATTGCATACAGAAAAGCCACTCAGGTGAAAATGATCTTAAATCACGGGTTTGCTTTGATAGTGATTTTGCAGGCTGCGTACTTTTAAGGGTTTTTGACGGGTCGCACGCATTCCTTGCACACTTGCCATCGCCGCGCTGAGAGTCGTGATGATCGGCACGTTGTAAGTATGCGCCGCCCCGCGAATGAGCGCTCCGTCGGCGTGTGCCTGACTGCCGCGCGGCGTGTTGATAATGAGGTCAATCTTGCCCGCGCGCACCGCATCGACCACATGCGGCGAACCGTCACTGACCTTATTGATACGCTCGACAGGAATACCGGCATTCTGCAAGTGCCCGGCTGTGCCATGCGTCGCCACCAATTTAAAACCTAACTCATGCAAATCCCGTGCGATTTTGGTGATCGCAGGTCTATCGCTAGGGTTCACACTGATAAAGACTGTGCCTGCGATGGGTAAGGGTGTGTTTGTTGCCATCTGTGACTTGGCGAAGGCGTGACCGAAGTTCGAGGCGTGCCCCATCACTTCACCCGTTGAGCGCATTTCAGGTCCGAGACGCGCCTGTGTGCCGGGGAATTTCTGGAAGGGCAGCACCGCTTCTTTGACAAAGAAGCCATCGATCACAGGTTCTTCGAGAAAGTCTAGCTCAGCGAGAGTTTTACCTGCCGCAATCTGTGCCGCGTAGGCAGGAAGGGGTATGCCTGTCGCTTTGCTGACAAAAGGGGTGGTGCGGCTGGCGCGCGGGTTGACTTCCAGCACGTAGACTACCTCGTCCTGAATCGCGAACTGAATGTTGAACAAGCCTTTTACTTTGAGCGCCTTGCCGATGCGCTGTGTATACTCGCGGATCACGTCCATGTGATAGGCGCTAATTTTGTAAGGCGGCAGCACGCAAGCTGAGTCGCCGCTGTGAATGCCCGCCTGTTCGATGTGCTGCATGATGCCGCCGATCACGACCTGCTCGCCATCAGACAGCGCGTCCACGTCCACTTC
>CALMZT010000437.1 GCA_937870805.1 uncultured Chloroflexota bacterium | reverse complement strand
GTCATACCACCAGACTTTTGTAGCGACCAGATAGTTATCCCAGGGAGTTGTATAGGCAACCGCCATGACGATGTGACTCAATAGCACTGCATTTTCCGGGTAATTGCTCAAAGATGCAGGCAGTTTTTTGCCCTTTCGCTTATCGCGCCATGTGAGCAAGCCCATCACGATCAGCGGCACAACAACGAAGCGTGCCAGGAAACCGAAATACTTCATTCATTACCTTCAAGTAGGGGCAGACCAACGTGTCTGCCCATCGTGCGTCCCAATAAGATCGTCTAGCCCAATTCATCAATCGCCTTGCGCACGATGGCAGCGCTGGCGTTCAGTTTACTTTGTTCTTCTTCGTTGAGCGTAGGCGGAAACGTTGCTAGAATACCATCTCCGCCGATCATGTGTGGCAGCGCGACGGTGACATCTTTCACACCTGCCACATCGGGCATGGGCGTACACACCGTCAAAATCGAGCGCTGGTCGCGTAGAATCACGTTGACAATGTTGGCAAGTGCGCTGCCGATACCGTAGTAGGTCGCGCCTTTGCCTTCGATGATGCGATAGGCAGCACGGCGTACCCCTGTATCAATCTCATTTCGTTTCGCTTCGTCCAGAATGATGTTTTGACGCAAACAGAAATCTTCTAGCGGCAGCCCGCCAACCGTGACCAGTGACCACGTAAGCACTTCAGAGTCACCGTGTTCGCCGATGACATAAGCGTGAACGTGTGGGCTGTCTACGCCAAGAAAGCGCCCCAATAATGCACGGAAACGCGCAGTATCCAGCGTCGTGCCAGAGCCAATGACATGCGATGATGGTAAGTCGTGATCGGCGGCATAACGCGCCGTCAGGTGAGTCATGACATCGACGGGATTCGTCGCCACCAGCAGAATCGCGGTAGGTGCATATTCCAGGATCAGGGGCACCAACTGCCGAAAAATTGTCGCGTTGCGTGATAAGAGTTGCAAGCGGGTTTCGCCGGGCTGCTGGTTTGCGCCAGCCGCGATAATCACTACGCGCGAACCTGCTAAACTCGGATAATCGCCCGCCGAGATTTCTAATGAATGAGCGAAAGGAACCGCATGGAATAAGTCATCGGCTTCGGCTTGAGCGCGTTTGGTGTCTTTATCAACCAGTACAATCTCGCGTCCGATACCACGCATCACCAAGGCGTATGCTGCCGTTGAGCCGACCAATCCGCTGCCGACAATGCCTATTTTCATATCATTTCCTCTACACTGAGAGGCTGCGACTTGTCCACCAGATGCCGGGCAAACGCCGCAGTTTACCTCTTAAGGACACATGCGCCCGGCGCGTGAATACATTGTAATCGTGGACTTCGATGTCGTCCAAAATTGCCCGATAGAGATGAGCAGCGGCGGCAATGGCAAAACGTCCATCGGGGTCGAGCATCATGATTCCCGGCTGTGCTCCGTCGTAGAGTTGGCGATTGCGCTGGATTTGAAAACGCATGAACGCACGCCAGCGATCATTGACAACACCTGCTTGTACATCAGCGGCGGACAACCCAAAAGCCGCTAATTCATCCTGTGGCAGATACAGGCGTCCATTGCGGAAATCTTCGCTTATATCCCGTAGAATATTTGTAATTTGCAGCGCGATTCCGAGCTTGACCGCATAGGGCACAGCCCTTTCATCGCGGTAGCCTGTGATATGCATCGCCATTAAGCCCACTGTGGAGGCAACACCATAAGCATATTCGGCAAGTTCATCAAAGGTTGCATAGGTCGTTTGCGTGAGATCACGCGCGACGCCATCAATCAACTGCTGCGCGTAACCATGCGGAATATGAAAGCGTGCCTGCGTGTCTGTCCATGCCAGCACAATGGACTCTGTCGATGTGCTGGGTGACATCACCACACGCCGCCACGCTTCTAATTGCGCCTGCCGCGTCTGCACATCCTGCGACTCATCAATAATGTTATCTGTGATACGGCAGAACGCATACAACGCACGGGCGGCGCGACATTTGTCTTCTGGCAGTAAACCCGATGCGAAGTAAAACGTCCTGCTATACATGCGTGTTACTTGCTCACAGTGTAAATAAGCAGCGCGCAGCACA
>CALMZT010000436.1 GCA_937870805.1 uncultured Chloroflexota bacterium | reverse complement strand
GCAAAACGTCCGCCACGCGAGTATTGAAGCCCCTCTCCCGCGCCACACACGTCCCCAACCGATCCCATTTTGCGCTGTGGGAGAGGGGTTTGGGGTGAGGTCATGGCGAGCGCTCAATTGCCTTGCATAAAATACCTACCCTTGTGAAGGGTTAAGGGGTGCGGGTTGAACCGTTGAGGTCTTTCCAGCCCCTTCAGTGGGCTTACCGATTTCCGGATAGCCTGGGATTTTGAACCTTGGGCGGCACAACCTACCACTGTCTACTAAGGAATGAGGATGCACTGCCCAACGTAGATCAGCGCCGGATTTGCGATGCCGTTATAGGAGGCAATCACGCGGAAATCGACGCCGTAACGCAGCCCGATGCGGAACAGGTTCTCCCCTGTGCGTACCACATGCGCCGCCCGCGCGCCCGTAGGGGCGACACAGGCACCACCCGTTGTCGGTGGCACAACGCCCGTGCCTACCGTCGGACCGTACACAAGACCGGGAATTGTGCCTATCGGCGTCCCAACAGGGGTCGCGGTGACGAGAGAGGTCGTCGAGGCTGCCGTAATCCCGCAGCGTCTGGGCGAGAACACAAAATCATAGTTGGTCGTGCCCCGGAATACCGCTTGCAGTTCATTAGACGACAGCGCCCATAAACTGGTCGCGCCAGACCCCACGATCTGCACATTCTGGCGCGAGGCTATCGCTGCCGCCAGCCCGTTGGCAACTTGCCCTGCTGTGGCAATCACACCGCCGCTTGCCTGGCTGTTCACGATGTTGACGATGCTTACGCCGCCATTGGCACAGTACACGGCAATCGGCGCAGCGGCGTCATAAGCGTTCAGCCGCCCATCACCGATACCCTCTGCCGCGAACGGTCCTGCGCACGCGACAGTCTGGTTTTGGAAAAATGAGCCAAGCTGAACGAAATAATTCAGCGACGTGCCCTGTGGCTGCTGTGTGAACGGTATCTGGATGCCGAGACTCTGCCCAACGACAACGCTGGCTTGACTAAAAGCCACCAGATTGACAGCGCCATTGTCGACGTTGATGAACAGCGTGCCGCTGACTCCAGCCGTACCATCGACGCGAATGCTGTTGCAGGTAATGCTGATCTGTGGATTGTTGATTTGCGCGCTTGTGGGGATGACCATCGCCAGCAGTGCCAGCGCTAAAAGTGCGGTGATAAGAAGGAATCGAAAACGCATATCAATACTCCTCGTATAGCTTATCGATATATTGTATGTCAATGTTACAATGTAGGCGTGCTTCTTAAGGTTAGTATTGTTGCGGAACTTGGTTAGAATATCGGTTAGAGGTATAGGGCGATTGCATCAAAATCACAGTTTGGCTCAAGAAAGGTCAAGAGTGTCATTATTGTAGGGGCGCACCAACGTGTGCGCCCGCTCAGGTCTTTCCCTAAAGATATATTGTGAACCCTCATAGCCTTTTCATTAAATTTCATGCAATCGCCCTGGTTAGAGGTACAGCCAATGACGTATAAACGGGTTTCTGAGACACAATGGGAGTGGCAGGCGGACGGCAAAAGCTACAGCGTGCGTTTATTTGTCGAGACCGCGAAACTGATCTGGTCGACGTGGATCGAAACCGAAGGCGGACCGCAGTTTGAACCGGGTACAGCGCAGGTGTTCGAGGCGTTCATGGTGAATGGCTCGCCGGAAGGTTATCGCCCACCCAAAGAATTGGTCAAAGAGGTCTTGCAGCAGGTTGAAACGCTGCGTCACATTAGTAAAAAGAAACGGCGCAGCCTCAAGGATTGGTTATCGTGAGTTTGTTGATTCGGCGCAAATGCAGGGCGATTGCATCAAAATCGCGAATGGGGTCAAGGAAGGTCAGAAACGTCATGGTAGGGGCGAACCTGGGTGTTCTCAAGCCTCAAAATTACGACTTTCGCTCGTGACCTATCGAACAAGGGGTTTAAACCCCTTGTTCAGGTACAGATGGCTGTAGAAAGTGAAAGTCCTAAAAATAAGGCTTAATGGCTTGATCTGTGCCCGGAGTGCATTCCCGAAAACCGCTAAAATGCACTCCCCATTGCTGTCCACTTCAGTGGACGTGGCACTGCGGC
>CALMZT010000435.1 GCA_937870805.1 uncultured Chloroflexota bacterium | reverse complement strand
CGCCGCTCATCACCGGCGAATCGCCCATCGACGACGTTCCGGCCGTGTTCGACGCGCTGGCCGACCCGCAGGACCAGTGCAAAGTCCTCATCACCCCTACCTCCGCGTAGCGTCCGCTTCCCTGCCGCAATGAGCCGGGACGCCTTGTAGTTGCGGCGGGAGCGGTACTCTCGGCACCATCACTCCAGCTAATGCCGAGGGGTAGCGGACGCCGATGACCGACCGAACGTGGCGGCCCACACCGGGCCAAGTGGCGCTGATCGAACCGGAGGGCACCAGCGACATCTGCATCACCGGGGTGGTGATGCCCGGCGACAACGGCTCGGTCACCATCGACCTCGGCGCGTCGCCCGACCCGCTGCGCGAAGGCGCGGCTGTTGTCGTCTCTTTCTTCGCGCCCGACGCGCTCTACCGCGTACGGGCTATGGCCCACGCGCATGACGGGGGAGCGGCGGTGGTCGATCTCGACCTCATCGACGTTGAGCGGGTGCAGCGGCGCAAGGCCCGCCGGGCGCAGACATCGGGGACCGCGGCTCTCACCGGCTTCGACGACACCGGCACGTTCGTGACCGCGATCGGCGAAGTGGTCGATGTCGGCTCGGGTGGTTGCCGGGTCCGCATGGACACCGCCTTCCGGGCCGGGGCGTCGACCACACTCTCGATCCGCCTCCCCGACGGCACCACCGTGGCCAGCGGCGTAGACGTCCACGAGGAGCGGGAGCTGGTCACCGGCCGCTTCGAGTACCGGCTCGAGTTCACCGCCCTGCCGCCGGACGCGCAGGCGCGGCTCAGCGATCTGGCGGGCTGACCTCCGCCGGCGCGTCCGCGGGACCGTCGTCGAGGTAGACGTTGTAGCCCGACGGGCAGTTGCGGGTGACGAGCACCACCAACCTCTCGGTGGTCGACGCGTTCTCCTCGACGTGCGGTTCGTGGGCGGGGATGAAGACGATGTCGTCGGCCTCCGCTTCGACCGTGTCCTCCACGCCGGTGGGGCCGAAGGTGAACCGGGCCCGGCCGGCCATCACGAAGATCGACGTCTCGCACGGCCCGTGGTGGTGCACCCGCGTCCGTCCGCCCGGCTCGGTGATCACCACCGTGTACGTTCCCACGATGGTGTCGTCGCCCGACTGCGCACGCGCGCTCATCGGCAACGCGGAAAAGAGCACGGTCAGCATTGCGAAGACGGCGACTGTCGATCGCCACGCGTTGTATCGTCCCGTTGTCGAAGGCAAAATGCCCGTCGTGCGCCCTCCCAGTGGTTTGCGTTTCCCTGAGTCCTTCATGAAAGGCACACCTGTAGACCGCGAGGTCAATGAAGGCGATACCATTGAGGCACTTGGCGGCTTGCAAGTGGTCTTCACGCCGGGACACTCGCCGGGGCATGTGACATTCTGGCAGCCAGAAAAACGCATCGCCTTTATTGGTGACGTGCTGTTCCATGTGTTCGGCGTGCGCCTGCCGCCGGGTCCATTCACGGTTGATATGGAAGAAGACAAACGCTCAGTACGTAAAGTTGCTGATCTCAGACCTGAGGTTATCTGCTTCGGACACGGCGATCCGATTACGCAGAACACCGCGCAGGTGCTCAACGATTTCGCACGCAAAATTGGCGTCTGATGAATGACTGACCCGCGTCTGCAAAAACTGGCAAAGGTGCTGGTCCATTACAAACGACGATATTCAACAGTTCTCGCGCGATATTCTGTTTGACGAAAAAATCGGCGGCACCAACGAATCAGGTCTGCATTGGGACATCGTGTGCGACCTGCGCGAAAGCAAAGTGTATGCCGATGGTCAGTTGTGTTACCAGAACAGAAAGTTTATCATCGACTAAGTGATTTTTTCATCACAGCGATTTTCTAATTACCCTCTACGGAAGAAGCAGCACAATATGACACAATCATCTCCTATTCTCCTCCCGCGCCCCCGTCAAATGGAACTGACCGGGGACACTATGACACTGGCAAGCAGCGGTCTCATCGTTGGCGCTGCGCCACTGTTGTTTGAAGCGCAAACCCTGCAAACTGCATTGCAAAAAGCAGGCTTGCAGTGGCAAATCCGCGCCGCAACCACCAGCGACGAAATGAAGATCCAACTGGTTTTGACCAACTCGCTGTCCCATTCACAGGGCTATCGCCTGATGATTACGCCCGAAGGCGTGTCGATCATCGGCTCACACGCGGGCGTATATTACGGCGTGTGTACGCTGCGCCAGTTGCTTGAACAGTACGGCGCAACACTCCCCTGCCTGTTCATCGACGATGCGCCTGATTACCCGGCGCGCGGCGTGATGCTCGATTGCAGCCGCGACAAAGTGCCCACGATGGAAACCCTCTATGATTTAATAGACCTTTTGGCAGGCTTCAAGGTCAATCAACTTCAGCTTTATATTGAGCACACCTTCGCTTACGGGCAGCACCGCGAAGTGTGGGAACATGCTTCACCGTTCACGGGTCAGGAAATCCTTGAACTCGATGTATTCTGTCGCCAGCGGCACATCGACCTTGTGCCGAACCAGAACAGCCTGGGGCATGTTGAGCGCTGGCTCAAGTTCCCACGTTACAACGGGCTGGCAGAGACTCCTGAGGGCTTTCAGACCAATTGGGGCAATTATGAGTGGCGTGCGGCAAGC
This sequence comes from uncultured Chloroflexota bacterium, assembly GCA_937870805.1. Lineage (GTDB taxonomy): Bacteria > Chloroflexota > Anaerolineae > Aggregatilineales > Phototrophicaceae > JACAER01. Next base: position 3,925 of record CALMZT010000435.1, on the reverse strand, counting down.
ACACTCGATCCTCGCGACCCCGGCAGCCTCGAATTGATGCGCGGCTTATATTCTGAATACCTGCCACACTTCAGCAGCAAATTGTTCAACGTCGGCTGTGATGAACCCTGGGAATTGGGCAAAGGCAAGAGCAAAGCAGAATTTGAAGCGCGCGGCGGGCGCGTGTATCTCGACTTCCTGTTGAAGCTGCACCGCATCGTCACCGATCACGGGCGACAGATGCAGTTTTGGGGCGACATCATCATCCATCACCCCGACCTCATCCCCGAACTGCCCAAAGATAGCTTCGCGATGGAATGGGGCTATGAAGCAACCCACGACTTCGATGGACATGGTGAGATGTTTGCCAGGTCGGGCATTCCCTACTATGTGTGTCCCGGCACATCATCGTGGAATACGCTCATCGGGCGCACCGACAATACCATCGGCAACATCCGCAATGCAGCAGAAGCAGGACTGAAACACGGCTCAGTAGGCTTGCTCAATACTGATTGGGGCGATTGGGGACACTGGCAGCCGCTTCCCGCCAGCTATTTGGGCTTTGCTTACGGCGCAGCGACATCGTGGTGCGTGGCGACCAACGTTGACATTGACCTCCCATCTGTACTTGACCTGTTTGTGTTCCGCGACAAAGCAGGCGTCATGGGCAAGCTGATGTACGATCTCGGCAACGTCTACCAGATTCTCGGCTACGCGCGCAACAGCCAGCTTTTAACCATCGCCATGCATCGCAGTGAAGAAGAAGTCAAACAGCTTAAACAGCGCGTCGAAGCAAATCCCGAACTTCAAGGCAGCTTTACGCCCGATGCCGCGCAGCAGGCGATGCACCGCATTGACGAACTCATGCACTCAATCGAGCAGCAGGATATGCAGCGTGCCGATGCTGCGCTGATTGTGGACGAAGTGATCCAGGCGACTGATCTCCTGAAACACGGCGGACATTGGCTGCTGACGACGATGGGCGCAGCGCAAAAATCACCTGCTGAATTGTCGCAAGAACTCGACAGCCTGTTGAAGGGACAGAAAGCCAATTGGCTGGCACGAAATCGCCCCGGCGGCTTGGCAGACAGCATCGCGCGCTTCGATAAGCTGAAGGGCGAATACAAAAGGCTGCAATCTTAAGGAACGACGATGAGTGACTCACAAGATGATCTGAAGCAGGGCGTCGAAAGCCACGAGGGTATCCATGTGGTGCGTGGCGGCGGCGGTAAGCGCCATTGGAATAACATCGACTATAAACTTGGGCTGTCAGGTAAGAATGTTCCTGCGAAGGGGCTGTCAATGAATGTCGCCAATGTGCCTGTCGGCGGCGTAGCCTACGCCCATATTCACGACGGTTTTGAAGTCATGCTGTATATCTTGCAGGGACGTGTTCGCCACGATTTCGGTCCGGGGCTGAAGTATTCAGTCGAAAATGAGGCGGGCGATTTCATCTACATTGAGCCGGGCGTGCCTCACGAAGTCTACAACATCGGCGATGAGCCTTTGGTCGCCGTCGTGGCGCGTTCTGCTGCCGATGAGTGGGACAAAATCATCAACTACGACAAAAACAGCGAATAAGGGCATTTGCTCATGCTGTTGATCTCGTGCAGATTACCGAAAGGATTGTTCTCAGACAAGTTTGGATCGTCATAGCACCTTATGCAACTTAACTTTTAAATTCGCTAATCATGGCACGCATCCCTGTATTTCTTCCTCTCTCGACTAGCGGTGTAAGCAAAACGGCGAGGGTTGGGGATAGGGGTTAACCGAACCGATTGTGAGACAGTCCAGTTAGCTCGACTTTATCCATTCTTAAGCAGGAAGGGTCACATCGGCTCAAAACAAAACAAGGGGCTTAAGCCCCTTGTTCAGCAGCATAGATGGCTTTTGTGACCCATAAGAACCTTTCAACTTTGTAATTGGATAAAGTCGAGATTAGTGGGTTGCTGTTTTGTTCGCCGTCCGCAGCTAAAGGTGCGGACGGCGCTTTTAGTCGAAAAGTTTCAGCCAGATCGGAAGCCATAACCCCTTATTGCAGTGTCGAATCTGCGTTTTTGTAAGGGTAGTGGCATAATGAAGCGCATGATCGAACTTTTCCGTTGGTTGATCTTTTTGGCGCTTCTCACGGTCATCGTCGTGGTGATCGCGCTGGTGCTGTCGTTGATTCTCGGCATCCTGTTCGCCGTGTTATATCTGGTGCCCTTCGGCTTCTGGACAGATCGCTACAACACACTGCTTTGGATTGGCATCGCCTCTATTCCATCGGGGCTGCTGTTGATTGGCATCCTCATCGCTGCTGATCGCCGCTTAGCCAGCCGCAAGCGCCACCACCCCATCGGTGATGAATGAACTTCCCGTCATCTTGTGGATACACGGCGTCTTGAGGGATAGAATAGAAGCACGTCCAGATTGGACTTTACTGAAAACTGTGAACTCAGCTTATGCCACCTCGCGCCCGACTGCTTATTCCTAAACGCCCGCGCCGCCTGCGCCGCTTTTGGCGTTCCCTGCGTGCGGTGTGGCGTGACAGCCGTGCACTGGCGCGCGAGTTCCGCCGTCCGATTTTACTGTTTCTCGTGACGATACTCGGCGGCGGACTCATCTACCGTGAACTGCTGGCGAATGCGGGCTACGGCTATTTGTCTTTCATCGATATGCCTTACATTGTTTTGCAGCTCATGGTGTTTCAGCCGCATCTACCAACGCATCCGCCAGAGCCACAGTTGATGGCATTCTGGTATGCGATGCCGCTGTTGGCAGTGTACATTTTAGGAAGCGGCGTTTCGGATTTTATGCGTCTGTTTTTCAACCGTGATGAACGGCGTGATGCGTGGGAGGAAGCGGTGGCTTCGACATATCGCAATCATATTATCGTGGTGGGCGTGGGGCATGTCGGTTTGCGCGTGCTGCGTACCCTCGCGCAAATGGGCTTCGATGTGGTTGCCATTGACCAGAAATCCAAACCAGAGATGGAAGACGAACTGAGCAAACTCGATGTGCCCATGATCGTCGGCGATGCGCGGGACCGCAATATTCTCGCAAAGGCTGAGCTGGAACATGCGCAGTCGCTCATTGCTTGCACCGCAAACGATAACGTCAACGTCGAGGTGATTATGCGCGCGCGCGACCTCAACCCCGACATTCGCATCGTCGCCCGCATGTGGGACGACCAATTCTCGAATCAACTGGCGCGCTTCATGAATGTACAGGCTGTGCTCAGCGCCTCCGATCTTGCTGCGCCTGCCTTTGCGGGGGCAGCGGTGGGTATCGAAATTACACAAACGCTGCACATTCAGGGTGAAGACTTCAGCATGATCCGCTTAAAAGTCGAGTCGCGCTCCTTCCTGGATGGATCCTCAGTAGGCAAGCTGCAAAAAGAGAATGACATGGACATCGTGCTGCATGGGCGTGACGGACATGTAGCGGTGCAGCCCGACAGCAGCACGCAGGTCAAAGCAGGCGATATGCTGGTCATCTTCGCGCGCCACAACCACATTATCAACATCGTTGAGCGCAATCGGCGCGGCGGCAAACAATAGGGGGCAGCAGTGAACGAAAATGGGTTGATTGGCAATCGCTTCAAAATCGAAGTGCTGCTTGGTCAAGGCGGCATGGGCACGGTCTATCGGGGCGTCGATACACAAACCGGACAGACGATTGCCATCAAGTCGCTGAAGTCGGACATCATCAAGGAAGACCCTTCGATTCTTCAGCGTTTTGAGCGCGAAGGCGAAGCGCTGCGTCTGCTGAATCACCCGAACATCGTCAAGATGTTAAGCACAGTAGAAGAAGATGGACAGCATTATCTGGTGATGGAGTATGTCGGGGGCGGTTCGCTGCTGGATTTGCTGAAGATTCAGGAGCAGCTTCCCATCGCCCGTGTGCTGGAAATCGCGCTCGACCTTGCCGATGCCCTCACTCGCGCGCATCGCCTGAAAATTAT
>CALMZT010000434.1 GCA_937870805.1 uncultured Chloroflexota bacterium | reverse complement strand
GAAAGGCAATTTGTAAATTTGGTAACTGAATTAAGTGGTGAATCTCCAACATCACCTCAACCAGACAGTCTTTATCCAGCGAATGCTCCACTGATTATCACGACATCTACAGGAACGGATTACTTATTACCTCTCGATGGCGGCGAACCGTCGCAAATTAGTGAAGACATTCTACGAGAGGTTGTTTTTCAACGTTATATGTCTCATAGTGCTTATAGTGGATGGGGAGAGCGGCTTTATTTTGCGCTTTCTGAATGTCCTGATATTGACTGCTTTACCTTTGCTTCCAGTGGATTAAACACCGCTTTTCAACCTAATAACAATCGTATTTTGCTGACATGGGGATGGGAAACTGAGCTAGAAGGACAAGAAATTCTGTTTTCACCGCAGGCAGAAGCAGCAGCCGTGTGGGACGAAAATGTCCTAAATATCTACTTACTACGCTACGCACTCTCATCGGTTGAGCCTCAAGAGCTGGAAGATAACCCCCAATTAATCGCTAGTGTCGTCTTAGAAACAAGTACAAATACTAATGCAAATTACGCTGTGTGGAGTCCTGATGCTCGGTTGATAGTTTACAGCGATGTGAATGGATTATGGGCTTGGGATGCGTTAGCAAACGAATCACCCCAACTGCTTATTCCCACTACAGATAATATTATCCCGTATGCACGTTACTTTTCGCCGCGAGGACGTTATCTTGCCATCACAGAAGGTCAAATAAATTATAATTTAGACCTAATCTCTGGAGAAGAATTACCGGATGGCACTTTCTCAGCAAATGACCGCCTACTGCTAACACTTACTCCTAATGATGTTACACCGGGATTTTATACATTCTCTATTCAGCAAATCACACCACCTGCTGTTTATACCCCTTTTATCGAAGGGACATTAGTGAGAGAGGCTGTTTGGCTCGATGAACAGCGTTTTGCTGCTGTTCGTTGTATCCCAGATGAAGGGCTCGAATCATGCGATTTCCTAAATATGAACGTTAATGGACAAATACAAATGGGAGAAGATGGACCTATCGTCTATCAAGGTTACTCTATCGTTGTACAAAATGAGGCTTTTTCCGCAATTGTCGATAGAGACACCTTATTGTTCAATGGGACTGAGATCGATGTATTTTTAGATGGCGACATCGCAGAAATTCGTTGGCTCCCATCCTTATTTTATGATAGTCCAGTTGACTAGAAAATGTGCATCTCACCCGGTTTATCTTCCATCACTTCTTCTTGGCTTCCCGCCATGCGATACCAGCGCAGCGGCTTTAGCGTCAATGTCGTTCCCTGCTGCGCTGCCCACTGTGCGAGATAACGTAGTTCTGTTAGTCCGGCTTGCATTTCCGCGCCAGTTTCATAGCCAAAGCGATAGTTCAAGAACTGCGGGTTTTCACTTGTGAGGTAATTCAAAATCTCTTGTGCCGCTGCTGCGATTTGGGCTGGATCATTATCCAGGCGTTGCAGGGGCTGCACCGGACGTTCGAGGTTGCGTGCTAACACATCCAGCAGCACAGGGCGATGGAAAAACTTGCTTAACGCCTCTTTATGTGTGAGCGCAATTTGCGGCGTGACGATCTCACCGCTAGGCTTTTTTAACTCAAATTGGAAATCAAAACGCTCGGACTCAATGCGGTTATGCTGTTGGCGATCTTCCGGCGGAATTAGTGCTTCAATCCGTTCCATGACCAGATTTGCGCCCTCTTCAAGAGCGTCTTTGCGTGATTTGCCTGATACTTCTACTCCAATGGGTGGAATCGCTTGCCCAATATTCATCGTCAGACGCGGACGTTTAAACGACACAATCCCTGCAAGCGCGCCTTCAATGCCACCGAAACCAACAGGCACAACAGGCGCGTTCGCTTTGTTGCTCAACCACGCAACACCTGTGCGTGCGCCTTTGTTGCCGGTTTCCCAGATACCCCCCTCAGGAAACATACCGATGATGCCATCTTGCTTCAGCACATCTAACATCATTGATGTGCCTTCACGGTCCATACTGCCCCGCTTGATCGGGATGACTCCGTAGGCGTTAATCAGCGGCGCGAAACGCTTATCCCAGGGAATATCCCCTGCGGCAATCATCTCTACCTGATAAGGGGGATACGCCATCATCAGCACTGTTTCGATCATCGCCACATGATTACCAACCAGAATGGCGGGACCCTGTTTCGGCAGATTTTCCAGTCCTGTGACTGTGGTGCGCGTCAGCAACGCAAAAAGCGCTCGCGCTGTCCCCTTTAACAGCGTGCGCGCCAATACTTTACGCGGATAACGAATCGTGTATTGTAAACGTTCACTAGATGTATTGTCTTTCATTGGTTATTATATTATGCAGAGTACCTTAACAAGTGAATATTGGGCATTTCTGAGCCTAAGCGCGGTCAGTGTAAAATATTCAGCGTCTTTGTTTTTCGCGTGCTGGTCACCAGCATTGAGCTATGCTCAATAAGCACATTCAGTGACCCCATAGAAGGAAGACAAAAGTAATCCCGAACGCTTTTGAAGCGGGAGGGATAGCGGGTGCAGTAGTTCATCCAGTAAGGCTCAGCCTTACAAAACAGACCCACCGATAGAAACTTCCGTACCTTTCTATAGGTAAGGGAACTATTCCGACATTCCTAGAATGCCATAACAGGCACATTGGTGGCATAAGCGACGAGTGACTCACTGCCGGATGCTGCTTCCACCACATCAAGGTCAACGTACATGCCGCCTGCGGGATTGATGTCGTCGGGGTTGGGTCCCAATTGGAAAACATTGAGGCGCAGACGCACTTTCGAGTGATCGCCCGCTTTCACATCAAAAACAGCGTGCGTAGAATCGTCTTCAAGCGCAAATACCTCGTCCTGTGGTGCTCTCGGTTCACCATTGACGATGGAGAGGCGCACAACAATTTCAGCGGGATTCGATAAGGTTTCTTCTGAATCGGCTTCATCGAAGCCTACAAAGACATTGGTCGATTGATTTGCAACGAGTGCGCGTGGTACCGCCAACAGCAAACGCCGTGAATAAGTGGCATAGCTGCTGCTGGAATCATCTTCTTCGGGCGCATTGGCATCGTATTCGGCAAGTTCTTCGGCAGCGCGCACGCCTTGATCGGTCAAGCGATAAACACGCCCACTTTCCATCTGGGCGTAACCTTTGGTGACCAGGCGCTTGATCGCTTTGCTAAAGCCGCGTTCGCTCAAGCCTGTGCCTTCGCAAATGCTATCGACATCGGCGGTTTCCGTCTCCCCGACAGACGAAAAGAAACGAATTACATCCAACGCTTCGGGTGGTAGTGTTTTCAGGTGAAAAGGTAGTTCCATTGTGACTTCCATAAAGTGTTGTTTGACGAACTCAATTTAAATATAACAGGAGTCAAACTGTCTGCAAAATTAAGAAAAGGGCAAGATGTCGCTTGCCCTGCATTTGTTCAGCTTTTGTTATCTCTAGAGGGAAACGATACGCGCACGTCCCTTAGATTGATGAGTCGCATGGCGGGTATCAACGACTAGTTTGCTGTGATCAACCACATGCTGCCAATCATAGGTACTATGATCGGTAACAATGACCACGCAATCTGCACTTTCCAGCAGTTCTGTTGAATACGCAGCGCTGTCCATGGTGTGTTCACCTTCAAGACGGAGGTGAGGCACATATGGGTCATGATAAACGACATGTCCGCCACGTTCATGGAGGAGACTCAATATATCCAGTGCCGGACTCTCACGCACATCATCCACGTCACGCTTGTAGGCGACGCCGAGTACCACGATCTTTGAGCCACGTACCGCTTTGCAGTCGTCGTTCAAACCTTGTGTGATCTTATCCAACACATAGAGGGGCATCGAGGTATTGATCTCGCTGGCAAGCTCTATGAAGCGCGCATTGTAGTTCAGCGTCTTCAATTTCCAGCTTAGATAGTGTGGATCAACAGGGATGCAGTGACCGCCTAAGCCAGGACCAGGATAAAAAGGCATAAAACCAAAAGGCTTGCTCTTGGCAGCATCGATTACTTCCCATACGTTGATGCCAAGCTTATCGCACATGATGGCAACTTCGTTCACCAGACCAATGTTCACCGCGCGGAAAGTATTTTCCAGCAGCTTGACCATTTCAGCACTTGTAGGCGAGGAAACCTGCACCACATTGTCTACTGCTGTGTCATAGAGTGCTGCTGCCACTTCGGTACACGCGGGGGTCACACCACCGACAACTTTAGGGGTGTTGCGCACGCCGTAATTTTTATTGCCGGGGTCAATGCGTTCCGGTGAGAAAGCAATAAACACATTTTCACCGACGTGGAAGCCGTTGTGCAGCAGTTGTGGAATCACGATTTCCTCAGTCGTGCCGGGATATGTGGTGCTTTCCAGCACAACGAGCATTCCTTCATGAGCAATCTTGGCGACAGCATTGACGGATTCGATCACAAACGACATATCGGGGTCTTTGGTTTTGCGCAGCGGCGTGGGCACGCAAATACTCACTGTATCGACTTGCTGCAAGTCATCATAAGAAGTTGTTCCGCGCAGCTTGCCACTTTGCACCAGCGGCTTCAACCGCTCCGTAGGAATGTCGGGAATATAGCTTTCACCCGCATTTAGCTGCTTTACTTTGGCTTCGTTCAAATCAAGCCCGATGACGTGGAAGCCCTGCTCGGCAAATTCCACTGCTAAGGGTAGACCGACGTAGCCCAACCCGACAATGCCAACCTTCGCTTCGCGATTGGCAAGCTTATTCAAGAGTGACTGCTTAA